>CAXMMZ010000068.1:0-6792 GCA_964194565.1 Arenicellales bacterium | reverse complement strand
GCGTCTCGCGCCGGTGGCTCTGCTATTCGTGTTAGCGGGTTGCGGAGGCCCGGCCGTGGCGCCGATGACAGATCGCTCGCAATCCAGTGCTCCGCCAGCCCGTGTGACCGGAACCCAGGCCACCCGCAGCGCTGCCGACGTGCATATAGTTCGCCGCGGCGATACGCTGTACAGCATCGCGTGGCAGGCCGGCGTCGATTTCCGGCGGCTCGCCCAATGGAATGGGATCACTCCGCCGTATGTGATCAAACCCGGACAACGCATCTCGTTTAGGCCACGGGCCGGCACCGTAGCTGCCACGAAGCAACCGTCACGCGCGGCGTCTACGGCGTCGACACAGCCCGCTCGCGCCACGCCAAAAAACGCTCGGGCACTGCCAGTCAATAGCTGGGTATGGCCCGCGGATGGCCGCGTTGCGGCGAAATTCTCGTTAACACGAGGCAATAAGGGGATCGATATCGTAGGTCGTGCGGGCGCGACGGTGCGGGCCGCCGCAGCCGGCAAGGTTGTGTATGCGGGGACGGGTTTGCGCGGCTACGGTCGGCTCATCATCGTCAAGCACAACGATACGTTCCTCAGTGCCTACGCGCATAATCGACGGATCCTCGTGGAAGAAAGTCAGGCCGTGAGCCGCGGCCAGAAGATCGCAGAAATGGGCGATTCCGGCGCAAATTCGGTAAAACTGCACTTCGAGATCCGCCAGCAAGGTAAACCGATCGATCCCCTACGGTATTTGCCGCGGATTTGACCAGCACAAAATAGTAGACATCGGAGGCTCAGGTCCGTATTATTGTATTACACGAAGAAAGCGAGCTAACTACCAGAAGCACATACGAAAGTTCTAGCGTTTTGTTGCACAAGAGATATCCCGACGTAGTCGGCGCCACGTGTTTGCCGGCTCGTACGACGGTGAAGGGGTGGCAATCGAAAAATGGTGGTAGTGAAATGTACGATTCGAGAGAGAATGGTTCGTTGAGCGATTCTATGACAGGTTCGCGTCTGGAAACTCGCAACGAGGGGGAATCGAGCAAGGAAGATCGCCCAGCGGTCACGTCGCATCTGGACGCGACACAGATTTATCTGCGTGAAATAGGGTTTTCACCACTACTCTCGGCCCAAGAGGAAGTCTATTTCGGCCGTCTCGCTCGTTCCGGCGATGGGGCTGGGCGCAAGCGTATGATCGAAAGCAATCTACGCTTGGTGGTGAAAATTGCTCGACGCTACCTCAACCGCGGATTATCGCTGCTAGATCTCATCGAGGAAGGCAATATTGGCCTGATTCGCGGCGTCGAGAAATTCGACCCGGAACGGGGCTTTCGATTTTCCACGTACGCGACGTGGTGGATCCGCCAGACGATCGAGCGCGCGATCATGAACCAGGCGCGCACCGTACGCTTGCCGATTCATGTCCTAAAGGAAATCAATATCTACCAGCGTGCCGCCAAGGCGTTGGCGCAGCGGTTGGATCATCCGCCGACTGCTGAGGAAATCGCCGACAAGCTTGACGTTCCGATTGAGGACGTTAAGAAAATGTTGAGTATGGATGAGCGCGTATCGTCCGTCGATGCGCCGTTGGAATCGGATCCGGATCGCAGCTTGCTCGATGCGTTACCAGATCACCGTTCGCCGGATCCGGCTGACGCACTGCAGAGCGAAAAGATTCTGGAGCAGGTCGATGAATGGCTCGGGTTGTTGACAGATAAACAACGCGAGGTCATCGAGCGGCGATTTGGGTTACGCGGTCGGGAACCCTCGACGCTTGAGCAAGTGGGGCTGGATGTCGGTGTGACCCGCGAACGCGTCCGGCAGATTCAGGTCGAAGCGCTCAAGCGGCTGCGAGTGGTGCTGCAAAATCGTGGTTTCTCAATCGAGGCGTTGCTATAACCCGAACCTACGATTTCGGTCGTGGTGTCAGTCAGGGGTTGTATCCTCAGGACGCTCGATCAAAATCGCCGCTGTGACGTGGCGTCCCTCTGCCACCAGAATATTATAAGTCCGACACGCGGCGCGCGAATCCATTACCTCGATTCCGATTCGCTTACTGCTCAAACCCAATGTTAAGCGCGGATCCGGAAACCGTAAGTGTTCGCCGGTACCGAGAATGACCAACTCCGGCTCAAGCGCGGCGAGTTGGATAAAATCGGCTTCGCACAAATCGTCAAAACCACGTGGGGCCCAATCCTCAATGATGGTGTTCGCTGAGATAACCAGGCTGGTCAGGTATCGGTGATCGTTGATGCGGACTTCGCGATCCGTGTAAGAACGGATAATATTGACCCCAGAGGTGTCGGCTAGGTGGAATTTCATGAATTGAGTCTGTGGCGAGCTACATTGTCGCGTGTCGTGGCCGTTCGCGTCCAGTCAACGGCGACCGCTTTACGCCGTAATCAATACGTCAACTATATCGAACAGAGCGCGACATGATGCAACCGGCCCGCATTGGCATAGTGGGACTTGGCACCGTTGGAGCCGGGACCGTGAACGTGTTGCGCCGCAACGGCGACGAAATCGCTCGGCGCGCCGGACGCGGTGTACAAGTGTGTTCCGCCGCCGTTCGCGACCTGACCAAATTGCGCTTGTGTGACAGCACGGGGATCGAATTGGTAACCGACCCGCTCGGAGTCGCTAACGATTCGCGGATCGATATCGTGCTGGAGTTGATGGGGGGAGAGGAACCGGCCCGGAGTGTTGTGCTGACGGCGATTGCGAACGGCAAACACGTCGTAACCGCAAATAAAGCGCTGATTGCTGTGCATGGCAACGAAATATTTCATGCCGCCCAGGAACGCGGGGTGACGGTCGCATTCGAAGCCGCCGTCGCGGGTGGAATCTCAATCATTAAAGCCATTCGCGAGGGCTTGGCGGGTAATCGGATCGAATCGATGGCTGGCATCATCAACGGCACCTCCAATTATATCTTGAGCGGTATGCGCGATGAGGGGTGCGGTTTTTCGGAAAAGCTTGCCGACGCCCAAGCTATGGGTTATGCCGAAACCGATCCAACTTTCGACATTGAAGGTGTGGACGCGGCCCATAAGCTTACAATTCTCGGGGCGATTGCGTTCGGAATTCCGTTGCAGTTCGACAAAGTGTATACGGAAGGCATCTCTACGTTAGCGCTCGAAGATATTGTTTATGCTGAGGAACTGGGATTTCGTATAAAACATTTGGGTATTGCCAAGCGCACCAACGCAGGTATCGAGTTACGCGTACATCCGTGTTTACTGCCACGCAACCACCTATTATCGCACGTCGAGGGGGTAATGAATGCAATCTATGTCAAAGGCGATGCAGCGGGTCCGACGCTGCACTACGGAGCCGGGGCCGGCGCCGAACCGACGGCATCTGCCGTGGTCGCGGATGTGGTCGATGTGGTCCGCACTCTGACTACCGATCCGGGTAACCGCGTTCCGCATCTCGCATTTCAACCGAACGCGATCTCCGACCTGCCCATTTTGCCGGTGGCCGAGGTCGAATCGGCGTACTATTTGCGAATGCAAGCGGTCAATCGCCCCGGCGTATTGGCTGACGTAACCCGAATTCTTGGAGATTTGGATATCAGCATCGAAGCCATTCTACAAAAAGGTTCGGGTGAACAAGAGTCGGTGTTGCCGGTCATACTGCTCACACAAACTACCGTGGAACACCGTATCGACGATGCCCTGCGGCAACTTGCCGCGCTGCCTACGATCGAAAATGATATTTCTCGAATTCGGGTCGAAGCGCTTGACTGACGGAGCCTCTGAACAAGTCATGACCGATCAACTTGAGTCCAAAATAGTCAATCTCTACGTTGTGAAACTTCGCAATAGCCCTGCTATTGCCTACAGGGATGTAGGTAATGAGCGCGAGCAGGGACACGGTAGCGTTACGCGCGTTCCACTTCGTCCAGACTTATTCAGAGGCTCCTAAGATGAATATGCAAACGCCTTACGGGGGCCTAATCGATCGTTACCGCGAGCGTCTGCCGGTTAACGACGATACTCGAATCATCAGTTTACTGGAAGGCAACACACCATTGATTCCGTTACACAATATTGCTCGTGTCCTCGGCGGTGACGTAACCGTTTACGCAAAATATGAAGGTCTTAATCCGACCGGTTCGTTTAAGGACCGGGGCATGACGATGGCAGTTACGATGGCGGTACATGAAGGCACCCGAGCGGTGATCTGCGCGTCCACCGGCAA
Organism: Arenicellales bacterium; assembly: GCA_964194565.1. Lineage (GTDB taxonomy): Bacteria > Pseudomonadota > Gammaproteobacteria > Arenicellales > JAOTWM01 > JAOTWM01. Next base: position 2,604 of record CAXMMZ010000068.1, on the reverse strand, counting down.
CACGGCGGCAGCGGCAGCAGCGTATGCGGCGCGGGCCGGCATCGCGGCATTTGTGTTGATACCCGAAGGCAAGATTGCGCTCGGTAAACTGTCGCAGGCTATGATGCATGGTGCAACGGTCGTGCAGATTCGTGGAAATTTTGATGCCGGCATGGAGCTCGTGAAGCAACTGGCCGATGAAGCACCGGTGAGCCTGGTGAATTCAGTCAATCCGTACCGTTTGCAGGGACAGAAAACGGCGGCGTTCGAAATCGTTGACGCATTGGGTGACGCGCCCGATTTCCAGTGCCTGCCGGTCGGTAACGCTGGTAACATCAGTGCGTATTGGATGGGCTATAGCGAGTATTACGATTCGGGAGCGGCGCAATTGCGGCCACGAATGCTCGGTTATCAGGCGGCCGGAGCGGCTCCGTTCGTGGACGGACACATGATCGACACACCCGAGACGGTGGCGTCGGCGATACGCATCGGCCACCCGCAGTCCTGGGATTATGCGGTTGCGGCGCAACGCGAATCGAACGGTTGGTTTACGGCGTTTAGCGACGCCGAGATCTTACATACACAGAAACAGCTTGCGGAACTCGAAGGGATTTTTTGCGAACCTGCTTCAGCCATCAGTGTGACTGGTATGCTGTCAGAAGTCGCCTCAGGAGCAATTCCGGCGGGTAGCATCGTTGTTTGTACCTTGACGGGACACGGTTTGAAAGACCCGGACATCGCTATCGGACAATGTGCGCGGCCGCTGACCGTGGATCCTGATGCGGACGGCATAAAGCGCCTAATACTCGATCGATTGGCATAGTACTAATGACGTGAACAAAACCGACCGAATATTTGTAGCAGGGCATCGCGGCTTGGTGGGTTCTGCGCTACTACGAATCTTACAGTCGCGGGGATTTAATGATGTGATCCTGCGTGACCACAAGGATGTCGACCTCACACGGCAGGAGCAAGTGGACGCGTTGTTTGCCTCAACGCGGCCGCAATACGTCTTTCTTGCGGCCGCACGGGTTGGTGGGATTGCGGCTAACCATGCCCATCCTGCGGAGTTTATATTCGAGAACCTTGCGATTCAAACAAACGTTATTGACAGCGCGTATCGCAATGGGGTGAAGCGCCTCTTGTTTCTCGGTAGCTCGTGTGTGTATCCGCGCGATTGTCCACAACCCATGCGCGAGGAATATCTACTCACCGGACCGCTTGAAGCCACTAACGAGGCGTATGCGATCGCGAAAATTGCCGGTATTCAAATGTGTGCTGCCTATAACAATCAGTACGAAACCGACTTTATTGCGGTCATGCCCACCAACCTTTATGGCATTAACGATAATTTTGATCTGAATGACTCCCATGCATTAGCGGCGTTAATCCGTAAAGTGCATGAGGCGAAAATGACCATTAGCCCACACGTGGAAATTTGGGGAAGTGGCGCGCCACGGCGGGAGTTCTTACATGTAGACGATCTGGCGGACGCCTGTCTATTCTTGATGAATTGCGGCGACGCCGCTCGGGTCACCAATATCGGATCCGGCGAGGAAGTATCGATTCGCGATCTGGCCGAATTAGTGTGTGCGGTGGCCGGCTACGACGGTGAACTCGTCTTCGATACGTCGAAACCGGATGGGACGCCCCGTAAATTGCTCGATAGCTCGCGGCTACGGGCTTTGGGGTGGAGGCATTCTATCGACCTGCGCGCAGGTATTGAAACGACATACAGGTGGTATTGCCGTCAGCTGGAAGCGGCATAATCGCAATATTCGGTCACGGTAATGAAAAATTGACGCGAAATCATGGTTATTCTGAACAATTCGCTCGCTATTCGAGTCAGCGCATAGTCAAATTAATTGAGAATCCATGTTGATTCATTGGTATTGCTCAGTCTTGATCGCGAACGGGAACCCGAGGCGAGCAAACGAAGACAATAGTGCCAGTAGTTAAGGAACTACGAGATATGGGTGGATTAGGCAACCTTGTAAACACAGCGACCATCGCCGTAGTTCTGAGCATGTCGATTTTGCTCGGCGGCGCGGTTCACGCACAGTCCACTACGGCCGAAGAGGATTCTCCGGATTCGGTAACGCTGAATTTTCAAGACGCCGATATCCGCGCATTGATCAATACGGTCTCGCAGATTACCGGTAAAAATTTCGTGGTGGATCCGCGCGTAAAGGGGCGGGTTACGTTGGTATCGGGCGCGACGCTGCCCCCGGACCAAATCTACGATGTGTTCCTGACCGTTTTGGAGGTACATAACTTTGCCGCGGTTCCGGCCGGTGACGTGATCAAGATTGTACCGAGCCAAATCATCAAACAGCAAGCGACGCCGACCGTCTATGGCGACCGGGTTTCTAGCAACGACGAGCAGATTACCCAGGTATATCAGCTTAGACACGGTTCGGTACAAGAGCTGATCCCAATTTTGCGGCCGTTGATGCCGCCTACGAGTCATTTTGCGGCGCATCCCGCCACCAACACCTTGGTATTCACCGATACTGCCGCGAACATCGGCCGGATCCTCGGGATTATCGCGCGTATCGACCAACCGGATCGCCGTTCCGATATACACGTTGTGTATCTACAACACGCGAGTGCGGCCTCGATCGC
>CAXMMZ010000067.1:0-13834 GCA_964194565.1 Arenicellales bacterium | reverse complement strand
ATGGTGGCGATGAAGTCCGCATCCGACAATGCCGGCGACCTCATCGATGAGTTGCGATTGGTGTATAACAAGGCGCGGCAAGCCGCGATTACCCAGGAGATATCTGAAATTGTCGGTGGCGCCGCCGCGGTCTAGCCGCGGGCCTGATAACGCTGACTTGATAACGCAAGCTGGATAGCGAATTTAGAGATTAGACAGAGGACAGCATCATGAGTACCGGGAATATTGTTGCAGTAATTGGCGCGGTCGTGGACGTAGAGTTTTCGCGCGAATCGGTGCCGAAAGTGTACCACGCGTTACGTGTGCAAGAGGCGGAGCTCACGTTGGAAGTCCAACAACAGCTCGGTGACGGTGTGGTGCGAACCATCGCAATGGGATCCAGTGACGGTCTGCGACGCGGTATTGCGGTCGAGAACACCGGCGCACCGATCAGCGTACCGGTTGGCGAGCAGACGCTCGGTCGCATCATGAACGTGTTAGGGGAGCCGGTCGACGACGCGGGGCCGATCGAGACCGAGCACCGTTGGGCGATTCACCGTGATCCGCCGGCTTACGCCGATCAGGCTCCGGCCGTCGAAATTCTTGAAACCGGCATCAAGGTCATCGACCTCATTATGCCGATCGCCAAGGGCGGTAAAGTCGGGTTGTTCGGCGGCGCTGGCGTCGGCAAGACCGTTACCTTGATGGAGCTTATTCGCAACATCGCGGTCGCGCACAGTGGCTACTCAGTATTTGCGGGCGTCGGCGAACGCACCCGCGAGGGCAACGATTTCTACCACGAGATGCGCGAGGCCAATGTCATCGACAAAGTGGCGTTGGTATACGGCCAGATGAACGAACCGCCCGGCAACCGCCTGCGGGTAGGCTTAACGGGTCTTACCCTCTCCGAGTATTTCCGTGAAGAAGGCCGCGATGTGTTGTTATTCGTAGACAACATTTACCGCTACACGCTGGCCGGAACCGAAGTATCCGCGCTACTCGGCCGAATGCCGTCGGCGGTGGGCTACCAACCGACCTTAGCGGAAGAGATGGGGACATTGCAGGAGCGTATTACCTCGACCCGCACCGGATCCATTACCTCGTTCCAGGCTGTATACGTACCCGCCGACGATCTCACCGACCCGTCGCCGGCCACGACGTTCGCGCATTTGGACGCGACACTGGTGTTGTCGCGACAGATTGCCGAACTGGGAATTTATCCGGCGGTCGATCCGTTGGATTCCACCAGCCGTCAGCTCGATCCGTTGGTGGTGGGGCAAGACCACTACGACGTCGCCCGATCCGTACAGTCAACGCTGCAACGCTACAAAGAACTCCGCGATATCATCGCCATTCTAGGCATGGATGAATTGTCCGAGGACGACAAATTGGCGGTATCCCGGGCCCGTAAGATTCAGCGCTTCCTGTCGCAGCCGTTCTTCGTGGCGGAAACCTTTACCGGCCAGGCCGGTAAATACGTATCCCTCAAAGACTCGGTTCAGGCTTTCAAGATGATCGTCGATGGGGAAATGGACCAGTATCCCGAGCAAGCGTTTTATATGGTCGGTGGTATCGACGAAGTGCCGGAAAAAGCGAAGTCGGTCACTTAAGTCCAGACCCAGGGTAATAATGCAATGGCAATGACTCTGCATGTGGATATCGTGAGCGCCGAGGAAGAGATTCATTCCGGCGTTGCCAATGTCGTGTACGCGCCGGCGCGAATGGGTGAGGTGGGCATCTATCCTCGGCACGCGCCGATGATGACGCGGTTGCAGCCGGGTGAGGTGCGCCTCGAAACTCCGGATGGCGAAGAATTATTTTTCTTCGTGTCCGGTGGCTTGCTGGAAGTGCAACCCCACGTGGTGACGGTGCTCGCGGACACGGCGGTCCGCGCCAAGGACTTTGATGAAGCCGCAGCGATAGAGGCCCAGAAGAAAGCCGAGCAAGCGATGCGCGACAGCAAAACCGATCTGGATATGGCAAAAGCCCAGGCGGAACTCGCTCAGCAAATGGCGCAACTGCGCGCTATCCAGAATTTGCGCAAGCGGCGCCGCTAGGCTGTTCGGTTACTTAAGACAGCAGGGTATTGTGCCGCACAGGCCCGCGTTCCCGACGGGTTCCTGTCGACCAACCTATGCGGTGCCCTGCATTCCGACGCCCCCGGATTCGCCATGCTGAACTACAATACATTGTGAGTAGTGGAGGCGTGCGCCAATGAGTCTTGAAATCGTCATACTTGCGGCCGGTAAAGGAACGCGCATGCGTTCCGATCGGGCCAAGGTATTGCATGATCTGGGCGGTCAACCGTTGCTGCATCATGTACTCGCCACCGCGACCGAATTGCAGCCCAGCGCCATGCATGTTGTTTACGGCCACGGCGGCGATGCCGTCACGGCCGCATTCGCCGATGCGCCTGTACACTGGGTTCGGCAAGCTCACCAAAACGGCACAGGCCACGCGTTGCGACAAGCGCTGCCGTTTATTGACCCGAATTCTCGCGTTCTCGTGATGTACGGAGATATTCCGTTGGTCCGCGCCGCTACGCTACAGCCGTTGTGTAACGACAATCTGAATTTGTCGATTCTGACCGCAACGTTAAAGGACGCATCCGGCTACGGTCGCATAATGAGGGACCTCGACGGGGCGGTAGCCGGCATCGTCGAGCAACGCGACGCGAACGCCGCGCAATTAGCGATCCGCGAATTCAACACGGGGTTTATGGCGGCGTCCGCGGGCGCGCTGAGCGGATGGCTGCAACGGGTAGGCAACGACAACGTCCAAGGTGAGTACTATCTGACCGATGTTATTGCGTGCGCGGTACAGGCGGGCGAGGTGATTGCCGATGTGCAAGCGGTACGCCCCTATGAGGTACTCGGAGTAAACAGTAACGCTGAATTGGCAGCGATGGAGCGGCTCTTACAGCGTCGTCGAGTGAAGCAATTGCTCAACGACGGCGCTACAGTCCGCGATCCTATGCGCCTCGATATTCGTGGCGAATGCACGATTGGAGCCAACTGTGTTGTTGATATCAATGTTCTATTGGAAGGGCACGTTCGCATTGGTCACCGGGTAAGCATCGGCGCGAATTCAGTCATTCGCAACAGCGTTATCGGCGATGATGTGAAAATTCTGGAGCACTGCGTTATCGATGGTACCGATATCGGCGCCGGGTGCCAGGTCGGACCGTTCGCGCGGTTGCGCCGCGGTTCGGTGTTGCAGAGCCGTGCGCGGGTCGGTAACTTCGTTGAGGTGAAGAAATCCACGTTCGGCGAGGACTCGAAAGCCATGCATCTTGCGTATATCGGCGACACTACATTGGGGCGTGATGTCAATGTCGGTGCCGGTGTCATCACCTGTAATTATGATGGTGCTAATAAACACAATACCCTTATCGGTGACGGCGCGTTTATCGGTTCGAATGCGCAGCTCGTTGCTCCGGTGACGATCGGTACCCAGGCGACAATCGGAGCGGGTTCGACCATCACCGCCAACGCACCGGATGACGCATTGACAGTGACCCGAGCGCGGCAACGTACGATACGGGGCTGGAAGCGTCCGCAAAAAACAACGGGTTGATAATCGACTCGGAGGCGAATTAAATGTGTGGAATCGTTGCGGCGGTCGCCAATCGGGATATCGTACCGATGCTCGTCGACGGCTTGCGGCGTTTGGAATACCGCGGCTATGACTCGTCCGGAGTGGCCGTAATTGAAGCCAGCGGGCAGATCAACCGGGTCCGCGCGGTCGGCAAAGTGGCCGAACTCGAATCCGCCTTAAATAATGGCTCGGCACCTACCGGCGCTACCGGTATCGCCCATACCCGCTGGGCGACCCACGGCCGGCCCAGCGAAAGCAACGCACACCCGCACATTTGCCGACAGCGTGTCGCGGTGGTGTGTAACGGCATCATCGAGAATCACGACTTGTTGCGCAACGAGCAGATCGCGGCGGGGTACGAGTTCAGCTCGGAAACCGATACCGAGGTCATCGTTACCGAAATCCATCGCCACTTAGAGCGAGGCCTGGAGTTACGCTCTGCGGTACAAAGCACCATCGACGTGTTGGAAGGCGCATTCGCGATTGCTGTCATCGCAACCGACCAACCAAGTCGATTGGTGGGGGCGCGCCGCGGCAGTCCATTAGTAATCGGACTCAAAGACGGCGAAGCGTTTATCGCTTCCGATATGGCGGCGCTCATCGCGGTAACTCAGCGCTTTATCGTTCTGGACGACGGCGACGTTGCGGAAATTACAAGCGGTAATGTATCGGTATACGACGCCGGCGGGCGGCCCGTGCAGCGGCCGGTACATATCAGTCCGTTGTCGGCCGACGCGGTCGAATTGGGTAATTACCGCCATTACATGTTGAAGGAGATTTACGAGCAAGGCCGTGCGGTGGCAGATACGCTGGAAGGGCGGCTCACCACCAGTCGTTTGTTGGAAGCCGCGTTCGGTCCCGATTGCGGGACAATTTTCGACACCACTAAATTCGTTCAGATTATCGCGTGCGGGACGAGTTATTACGCGGGAATGGTGGCACGGATTTGGTTCGAGGCACACGGTATTCCATGCGACGTAGAGATCGCTAGTGAATTCCGTTACCGCGCTCACGTTGTGCCCGACGATACATTAGTTATCGCGATTTCGCAGTCCGGAGAGACCGCTGACACGTTGGCGGCCGTGCAGGAAGCGAAACGCTTGGGGTATCGATACTGCGCTGCGATATGCAACGTACCGGAAAGCTCATTAGTGCGTGCTGCCGATCTCGTATTGATGACCCACGCCGGCCCCGAGATCGGCGTTGCGTCCACCAAGGCCTTCACGACGCAATTGACCGCACTATTGTTGTTGATGATTGCGTTGGGCCGGCGTTACGGTATGAGCCCCTATACAGAGGCGAAGATCGTGGCGGAGTTACGCAGCCTGCCGGTTAAGATTGAACAAGCACTGCGGCTCGACACAGAGATCGCGCAGATTGCCGAGCAATTTGCGGATAAACAACACGCGTTGTTCTTGGGGCGCGGCGCGCATTTTCCGATTGCGCTGGAAGGTGCATTGAAGCTCAAGGAAATTTCTTATATCCACGCTGAAGCGTATCCGGCCGGTGAGCTAAAACACGGACCGTTGGCGCTGGTCGATGCCAACATGCCGGTCGTAGCGGTGGCGCCGAATAATCAACTGCTGGAAAAACTAAAATCGAATATTCACGAAGTACGCGCACGTGGCGGTAAACTCATCGTGTTTACCGAGACCGCCGCCGGCATCGACGCCGAGAGCGATTTACAAGTGCTGCCGGTGGCGCCGGTGGACGACAGCATCTCACCTATAATCTATTCGATCCCGCTGCAGTTACTGGCCTATCATGTTGCGGTCATCAAAGGCACCGATATCGATAAGCCACGAAATCTTGCCAAGTCGGTGACCGTCGAATAACGAAGCAGCTCGGTTCAGACGAGCTATCGTGTCGCCACCAGAGCACCGCAATTTCCGCTCAGACAATCTGCAATAATTGTTATGATGCGCGCATGGATGTATCGCATCTATTCGATGAGTTGAACGAGGCCCAACGCGAAGCCGTGACGGCCGACCCCGGTCCGTTATTGGTGCTGGCCGGGGCCGGCAGCGGTAAAACCCGGGTGTTAACGCACCGCGTGGCGTGGTTGGTACAAGCACTTTCGGTATCGCCGCTGTCGATTCTTGCGGTTACGTTTACGAACAAAGCCGCAAATGAAATGCGCGGCCGAATCGAACAGATGCTTGGTTTTCCAGTGCGCGGTATGTGGATGGGCACGTTCCACGGCTTATCGCATCGTTTGTTGCGTACGCATTGGCAGGAAGCGGGCCTTAAGCAGTCGTTCGATATATTGGACAGCGACGACCAGCTGCGTGTGATCCGCCGTGTGCTCAAGGATCTCGATCTCGACGAGGGTTGTTGGCCACCACGACAAATGCAATGGTTTATCAACGGTCACAAAGAGGAAGGACGCCGCCCGGAACATCTGCCGCAACAACACGATGTGCAACAAGTGCAGATGCAGCGCATCTATCAAGCCTATGAGGACACATGTCGGCGTTTCGGGGTCGTCGACTTTGCAGAGTTGTTATTGCGTGCGTTCGAGTTGTTGCAAAACCACGAACCGCTGCGGGAAAATTATCAACAGCGCTTCCAACATGTATTGGTGGATGAATTTCAGGATACCAATTCGATTCAGTACCGTTGGCTCAACGTACTAGCTGAAGCCCATAACAATATCGTCGCAGTCGGCGACGACGACCAATCGATCTACGGATGGCGCGGCGCTCGCGTCGAAAATATTCTTCGATTCGAGAACGATTATCCAGGTACCCGCGTGGTGCGCTTGGAGCAAAACTACCGATCCACCAGCATGATTCTTGACGCGGCCAACGCGGTGATCGATCACAACCAAAGCCGACTTGGAAAAAAACTTTGGACCGCTGGTGAGGCCGGTGAAAAAATCAAACTGTACACCGCTTTTAATGAAATCGACGAAGCGCGGTTCGTTGTGGATCGCGCGCAAGCCTGGATCGGCACCGGTCAACAGCGCCAATCGATCGCGATACTGTATCGATCCAATGCGCAATCCCGGGTGTTCGAGGAAATTCTTCTCGATGCGGGCATACCGTATAGAGTCTATGGGGGCTTGCGGTTTTTCGAGCGAGCGGAAATCAAGGATGCGTTGGCCTATTTGCGCCTGCTGGCGTACCGCGATTCCGACCCCGCGTTCGAGCGCGTGGTAAATGTGCCGAGCCGCGGCATCGGCAATAAAACCTTGGACATGATTCGTGGCCACGCGCGGCGCGGCGAACAATCGCTGTGGACCGCGGCGCTGAGCTTATGTACGGGCGGCGGACTGTCGGCGCGAGCGACCACGGCCATTACACGGTTTATGCAGTTGATCGACGAACTCGACCGCGCGAGCGCGCATTTGAGTTTGTCGGAACGAACTAATGTGGTGATTCGACGTAGCGGATTGATCGAGCACTTTCGCAAAGAAAAGGGTGAAAAAGGTGAGGCCCGAATCGAGAACTTAGAAGAACTTGTCAACGCGGCCGGCAATTTTAGCCACGACGAACAGGACGGTGTGGACGAATTATCGGCCTTCTTGTCTAATGCGGCGCTGGAGGCAGGCGAAGGTCAGGCCGAGGAGTGGGAAGACTGTGTACAGCTCATGAGCCTACATTCCGCCAAAGGTCTGGAATTTCCACTGGTTTTCCTATGCGGCTTGGAAGAGGGGCTGTTTCCGCACCAACGCTCGCTGCAGGAGCCGGGGCGCCTGGAAGAGGAGCGTCGTCTGTGCTACGTCGGAATGACCCGCGCCATGCGTTCGCTGTACGTGACGTATGCGGAGTCACGCCGCTTACACGGTCGCGATCTCTATACCAGACCATCGCGATTCTTGCGCGAAATTCCGAGTGAGTTGGCCGAAGAGGTGCGTAGCGCAGTATTAACGCGGCCGCTACCCGCAATGCCGACGAAACGGTCATTAGCCGATTCGGGATCGGCCGCGATGAAGCTCGGCACCCGGGTCCGCCACGCTAAGTTCGGCGACGGAATGGTGCTAAACCTCGAGGGCCAAGGGGGGCACGCCCGGGTGCAGGTCAACTTCGAGCGGGCCGGCAGCAAATGGTTGGTATTGGCCTACGCCAATTTGGAGACGATATAGACTCTCTGGTGCCAGCTAATTACGCCCGCTTTGCATGTCTTTCCGATCGTCTCGATACCGCCAAATTGCTCAAGGCGAATCGGATTTATTCAGAGATCCTCTAATCCATTGATTGTAATATCAATTAGAGCAACGCCAAGCTTGTAGTGGGATTCCGCAACGCCGACGTTAGCCTTGCATTCGGTGCGTTCGACATCTACTTTTAATGTTATAAACCCTCAATTTTCGGCGCGATTCCGGTCGTCGCCGCCCGTAGCTGATAAAAATGATACTCGAATCTCCGTCCCGACCTTACACCCCTCGCGAGCCTTTACAACTCGCAGCCGCAGCCTTTGCAGTCAGCGCCGGGGTTATCGCGGCGTTTGAGTTCCTCGGTACCGGCAGCGTTAACATGTTACTGACTGTGGCCCAAGGTTTGATTGTCGCTGCAATCATTACTGGAATCGCTTTCCCAATAGCTAAACGCGCTAGCAGTGCTTCGAACAGTTTGATATCCGACAACAGCCGGGTTGACGGCTCCGACCGGCCGACCCAAGATCCGGTTACCGAGACTCTGAACTCGCACGGCATAACGATCAAAATCCTCGAGCATTTGGCGTTGGCCGAACGCTATGGGCGCGAATTTTCGATCGCCATGGTGGGCATCGACGACTGGCACCGAATTCACGCACAACATGGCAGCCATGTCGGGGCCAAGGTGCTAGAGGTTATCGCAGATGCTATTGTCGAGGCGGTGCGCATGCCGGATTGGGTCGGGCGTTATGCGGAGAACGAATTTCTCGTGGTGATGCCGGAAACTCATGCCAATGGGGCCAATCAAATATTGGAGCGGTTGCGCTCCGCAATTATGAATTCCAAGTTAGCGCTCGATTCACCGGTGAATTTGACCATCACGATCAGTGCCGGCATTACCGGATACCGGCACGGCGACGATCTCCAGGAATTGCTGTTGCGAGTTGGCGACGCGATGGATCAAGCACAACAACAAGGCTGCAACCGGGTCATCGTCAAGCTCGCGGCGTAACGACCGCACGGAATCGAAATTACATTGCGGCGGCTACCGGTCGACAATGGTGCGCATAATCCCACTCTTGCCTAATCGATATGTCCGATGCCATTCATTATCTCGGCTATGGATCGAACCTGAGCTACCGGCGGATCGTCGCCCGCATCGGTTGGTGTGAGATCGTTGGCGTCGCTGCCATCGACGGTTGGTGCCTCGACTTTAACAAGCGCGGTACCGACGGTTCGGCGAAGTGCAACGCTCTAAATACTGGGATAGCCGAGCATCGACTGCTGGGCGTTGTCTACCGCATCGACGCCCCACAGAAGCGCCAGCTCGATTACTACGAGGGTGTGGGATTCGGCTACGAAACCCACACCACGACAGCGCGCCTTCAGCAACGCGCGCTAGAGGTATTGCTCTACGTCGCAACCCCGGACCATATCGACTCGGGACTCGCACCGTATTCCTGGTATCGCGATTTTGTATTGGCCGGGGCAGTGGAACACGGATTGCCACGGCAATACACCGACGAGATTGCTGCGGTTGCGGTGCAGACCGACCCCGATGCCGATCGTGATGCCACTAACCGGCAATTACTCGCTACCCCAGTTGAGGAATTAGCGGCACGGGCGAGCGTAGTCGTCGAGTGACGAGAAAGCGGCAAGAAATGTTTACCGGAACAAGCTCCGCGCCTCGTTAAAATAGTGTCATATTAGCCACGCGGGCGTTGCATACAGGGCCGCACCTGCCTATCCGAACATCATTGTGGGCAGCCACATCGCGAGTTGCGGAAATACTGCGACAGTCGTAAGCGCAACGAGCTGAAGAATCACAAATGGTACGATACCGCGGTAGATATCGGCGGTAACAATACTCGGCGGCGCGACGCCGCGTAGATAAAACAATGAAAAGCCAAATGGCGGTGTAAGAAAACTGCACTGCACGTTGATGGCTATCAGCACACCGAGCCAGATCGGATCGATCCCCATGCCCAGCAGGATCGGGCCGACAATCGGCACCACTATGAAAATGATTTCAACAAAATCCAAAAAAAACCCCAGCACGAATACAAGCGCCATGACGACAAACAGCGCACCGTATGCACCTCCTGGGAGGTCGCCCAGAAGTCGGCCGATAATATGATCACCCCCGAAGCCCCTGAACACCAGTGCAAACACCGAAGCGCCCAGCAAGATCATAAAAACCATCGACGTGATCTTGGTGGTGGTAATCATGATCTCTCGCAATCTGTGTCGATCGAGTTGGCCTCGCACAACCGCGAGCACCATCGCACCGACGGCCCCTACCGCAGCCGACTCGGTCGCCGTCGCGACGCCGGCAAGAATCGAACCCAACACCGCGAGGATTAACAGCAATGGTGGCAACAACACGGTAACAACCTGTACCCAGGTCACACGATCCGCATCCGACAGCATCAACGCGGGCGACGAATCCGGTTTGGTCAGTGCCACCCACCATTGCCAGCCGAGATAAAGCAACACCAACAACAGCCCCGGAACGAACGCGCCGGCAAATAGATCCACCACCGAGACAGGTTCCGGCGCGTAGTTACCAGCCGCAAGCTGCGCTCGGGTGTTTGCGCCCTGTAGCAGATCGGCCAGCAGCACGAGGGCGATGGACGGTGGGACGATTTGGCCGAGGGTTCCAGACGCACAAACGATCCCGCACGCCAGCCTCGGGTCGTAGCCAGCCTTGAGCATCGTCGGCAGACTTAGTAAACCCATGGTGACGACCGCGGCGCCGGCAATTCCGGTAGACGCTGCCAACAACATGCCCACAACGATGACCGAATAACCGAGACCGCCGCGCACCCGCCCAAACAACAAGGCCATCGTGGTGAGTAATTGATCGGCGATGCGGCTGCGTTCCAGCGTCACTCCCATGAATACGAACAACGGCACCGCTACGAGCACCCCGTTCAGCATGATGCCGACAAAGCGTGACGGTATACCGCCGAGCAGCGTGATACTGAACGCGTCCATGCTCGATCCGAGCAACGCGAACAGCACTGCGGTTCCGCCCAGTGTCAGTGCTACCGGGAAGCCGAACAGCAACAATGTGATCGTCGCCGCAAACATGAGCAGACCCAATGTTTCGGCAACAGTCACGGTGTTGATTTATCTTCGCCGTGCGAGAATTCTGCCGTACCATTCAGCACTAAGATCGAGCGGCCGATCATCGACATTCCCTGCAACGATACCAACGTTGTGAACACCAGCAACACCGATTTCAGTGCGAACAATCCGCCAAGTCCGCCGAATTCACGCGATGTCTCCCATCGTGACCATGAGGCGGTGACGTAGGGTGTGCACACCCACCACAACAATCCCATCAATGGCAGCAGCAAAAACAGCGCGCCGAATAAATTCACGAACGCTTTATAGCGCTCGCCAGCGGGTCGATAGAATATATCCACGCGCACGTGGCCGTCGTGCCGCAACGTGAAACCGGCTGCCGTCATGAATAACACGGCATGCAGCCACAGGTAGGATTCTTGCAGCCAAATCCAACCCAGGGAAAATCCGTAGCGCAGTATCACGACCGCAAAAACGATCAGCACCACGATCAGGCTGAGCCACGATACACCGCGTCCGATCACATCGTTAAGGCGGTCAATACCGCGCACCCATAGGGCCAACGACTTCATCGCGAGGTTTTTGCTGTGCGAAAAGGAATGAGCGGCATTGTTGGGGCCACTGGTTTTCGGGGAATCGTTACAAGCCGCGTATTGAACGGATTCCTGGAGCGCGAAGCGACCGCGCCTCGAGATACATTCACGCAAGCATGGCGCTAAGCACGTCGTTCCACGCCAACGCGAGATTGGTGCGGTTGTAACCGCCGCCACCCATTACCAGGATGCGGCCATTACAGAATTCGTCGGCAACCCTGCAAAGTCGAGCGGCGGCAAAGCCGTGGGCCGCGGGTGTAAATGCCATATGGGTGATTGGATCGCCTTTGATGCTGTCGGCGCCGGCTTGCAGCAGGATGATTTCCGGCTGAGCGGCCCGCACGAACGCCTCGACCGTTCCCCACACGCGGTGAAAATCCCGGTCGTCACTATTTGGGAGCATCGGCACATTGAGTTTGCTGCCGCGGCCCTCGCCGCTGCCGATTTCGTGAGCGAAACCGGTGCCGGGGTACAGATATTGCCCATCTTCATGGATATCGGCGACGGTGACATTGGGGTCGGACTCAAACGAGTAATACACGCCGTCGCCGTGATGGGCATCGATATCGATATAGGCGATGCGCTGTATGCCATAGCGGCTCCGAAGGGTTTCGATGAGCACACCGATATCATTGAAGACGCAGAATCCGCCGGCGGTATCCCGGCGCGCATGATGTAGGCCCGCGATCGGTACGAACAGGCGCTGCGATGATCCTCTTATCATCCGCTCTAGCGCGTCCAAACCCGATCCCACGACACAGGACGCGGCGTCAAAAACGCCTTTAAATGCGGGGGTATCGCCGCAATCCAGAAATCCCTCGCCGCTGGCCGATTGGCGTTTGACTCGTTCCAGATATTCCACGTCGTGAAAGGCAAGCAGATCGGATTCGCTGCAGTATACCGGTGACACCACACTCACGCGTTGGTCGAGCCCGCGTTTACGGGTCTCCTGCCAAAACGCGTGAATGCGATCGGGACCGAAAGGATGGTTATCGCCGAAGCCGTAGCGACCGAGTGCTTCGCCAAAATACACAGCAACCGGCGCATCGGCTTCGCTACCCCGAGTCATGAACAAATTCTCGCCAACGGACGAAAAGAGTGGTTTTCAGGGACGACGAGCTAATTCTCACAACGCCAAGACCTTACTTTGACATTGGTCTTTTCGGCGAGCACCCACATCGCGCCCGGAGTGAATTGTGTTACGGGCTCGTCATGATCGCCCTGCTTGCTCCGTTTCCCCGTCCAACGAGCGCTTAAAATGCTGTCGGGCTCGCACTGTCGGGAGCTATACACCTTGCAATAGGCAAATCGCACTTGTGCGACCCGAAACACTTTCCGCGCTTTAGCGAACGAATGACAGCCGGTTTTGGCGGCGTTGGGGACCAGTTCGTTTCGGTATTGCTGGCCTTGTTTGTTGATCCGGTAAAAGCGGATATCGGCAAATGCCGAGATCGATACGAATACCAACACGAGTCCGGCAATCCAGGCACCGCGCCACCGCGCCGAACCGCGCCGGGCGCTATTGGAAAATACCTTTGTAACTGCAATACCACGCACAGACGGTCACCGAAAATAGTACGAGATAGCTGAGTCCAATCGGAATCGCCGCGACTTTTCCGAGCACGAGATAGCCGAGTCCAAACAGAATTGCCGCGACTATTCCGAGGATGAAATAGATAATTCCGAATACGAGGAGCGGCAGGAAGTTTTTTAGGCCCGCGTTAAAGCTGGATTTTATCGCCGCAATCGAGTCGATGTCGGTAAACATGACAAGTGGTATCGCGTACGTAAACGCCATCAACATGACGGCGAGCAGCACTAAGCTCAGCAGTAAGCTGACGAACATACCCATACTAAACTGCATGGCCGGTAGCTCTCCGCTCAAATCGCCGCCCATTGCGGCCATCATCGGGCCCGACATCATACTGGCACCCATGCTAACCACGACGATTATTTCGACGACCAACAACAACACGCCCAGTACCAGCAAGCGACCGCGTTTGGCACTGTCGCCGAGCCCCGAAAACAGCATGCCGAGAGTCATCTCTCCGCCCTCGTCTATAGTCTTCGCGCCGTTCAAAAAGCCGGCCACGAGTGCGACTACAATGAGTCCGAAAATCAGTTGGCCGAGCAGTGGAATGAAATTAAGCACGACGGCGATCACAAAGAATACGATAGTGGAAACAATCCACATACCGGGGCTTTTGACAAACAACTTCCAACCCTCGGCGAACCACGTCAAACCTTGTCCCGCGTCAACCGTGTTTATCTGCACAATATTGCTCCCGTTCGGTTGTTATGGTCGGTAACCAAAGTGCACGGATTGTGCTTTTAGCGGTCACTGTTACCTCAAATTCGACGGCGGTCCGGTCCGGCCCAGTTACCGACGATCAGCCGTCTCACCACTCGCCGAATTTCCACTTACGCATATTACGATCGGCTTCGAAGTCATTGGGCCGGTCGCCGAGGCTGCCGT
>CAXMMZ010000066.1:0-24236 GCA_964194565.1 Arenicellales bacterium | reverse complement strand
GTTACCGACGATCAGCCGTCTCACCACTCGCCGAATTTCCACTTACGCATATTACGATCGGCTTCGAAGTCATTGGGCCGGTCGCCGAGGCTGCCGTCGCCGGCCGGATCGGAAAGATAATACGCCGGACCATGGTCGGGTTTGACTTTCATCAACACTAAACGGTCGTGGATCCGATATTCGTGGATCAGGTTCGAGCCCTCGCGGCGCACCAGCAGGTCAGCGTTTTCCGGCACGTCCACGGGCTCGGGGGGAATTTCGATCTGTTGCACACGCGGTGCATCGGAATGCTCAGGAATCGGGGGTGGCTCGGGCACGCCGTCCTGTTGGGCCCAAAGGGCGCCGCTGCAAAGCACTAGTACCAATCCACTCATCTTGCGCATGATCGTCATACTATTTCAATCCGTTGGCGGCGAACAGTCCCTTCGGAAGTGTTAGAGGTTCAACTGGACCTCATCTTCCTCCGGCGTACGCTCAAACCCCTTGGTTTCATAATAGTCGAAAATCGCGTCGACGATATCAGCGGGTTCGTCGAGCACCTGAATGAGGTCGAGATCCGACGCACTGATCGTACCCTGTTGTACAAGCGTATCTTTGAACCAATCAAGCAGGCCCTGCCAAAAAGCGCCGTGCACCAGGATAATTGGTATGCGCCGGCTTGTCCCGGTTTGCACCAAGGTGAGAATTTCCGCCAATTCGTCGAGCGTGCCGAAGCCACCGGGCATAACCACGTAGGCGGTTGCGTATTTTACAAACATGACCTTGCGGGCGAAAAAATGCCGAAACGACAGACTGATGTTCTGGAAACGATTGGCTTGTTCCTGGGCGGGCAGCACGATGTTTAGGCCGACGCTCGGCGATTTTCCACGGTACGCACCTTTGTTGGCGGCCTCCATGATGCCGGGGCCGCCGCCGCTCACGATCGCGAACCCAGCCTCCGATAGCCGCCACGCAATCTGTTCAGTCAGTTCGTAGTGCGGGTGTTCACGGTCCGCGCGCGCCGACCCAAATATACTGACCGACGGATGGATGCGCGCGAGTTTTTCGAAGCCCTCGACAAACTCCGCCATAATTTGGAAAACCTTCCACGATTCGCGGGACAGAAATACCGACGATGTCGACAGAAGGTCGTCGGACTTAGCGGGATAATCGTTCATATTCGTGTCCTATTGGCATGTCCTATTGGGTGGCCCTAAATTGCACGGTTGATCATCGTCCCGCGACCGAAGCCAGTTATACTAACCGGAATATCGAATCGGCCGGAATACCGAATCAAGGTGGATCGTTACTGCCCCGTATCGGTACGCAATAGGCCGCCGGAAACCCGGATATTTCACGAAGGCGGACGATGGATCAGGAATCTTTCCAATATTTGAACCAGTTACCCGTAGTTTTAAGGTACGGGGCCGCCGCACCGCTTGTCCTGTTCGGATTCAGGAAAAATCGGGCGTCGTATTCGGCACGATCCTCCTTGATCCATAGCTACGGCTATGCATCTTCGGACGATCGCACCGGCTACTTAGCCCGAATTTCCCTGAACTCCGAACCCTTCATGAATTATCCGGGTTAATCATTTCGACTCCGGCGTAAGCGATGGCGCAACGCAAACAACTCGTTCTTGTGGACGGCTCATCGTATCTGTACAGGGCATTTCATGCCATGCCAAATCTTACTAACTCGTCGGGCGCCGCGACCGGAGCAGTGTACGGTATGACCAATATGTTGCGGCGTTTATTGTCGGATTACACGACCCCGTATATCGCCGTGATCTTCGATGCCAAAGGCAAAACGTTTCGTAGCGATCTGTATGCGGATTACAAAGCGAATCGGCCGCCAATGCCCGATGAGTTGCGTACGCAAATTGATGCGGTGCATGAGGTGGTCGAAGCAATGGGTTTTCCGAAGCTAGTGGTTTCGGGAGTCGAGGCCGACGACGTGATCGGCACCCTCGCGACCCGTGCCACGGAACAAGGATTCGATACCGTAGTCTCAACGGGTGATAAGGATATGGCACAGTTGGTGGACGACCACGTGCAGTTGGTGGATACGATGAAGGATGTGATCTACGATGCCGATGGCGTGCAGAGCAAGTTCGGTGTGCCGCCGGAATCGATCGTGGAATACCTCACATTGATGGGCGATACCAGCGACAATATTCCCGGTGTGCCAAAGGTCGGACCCAAAACTGCGGCCAAATGGATACAACAATACGGTTCGTTGGATGCCATCGTTGCCAACGCCGCAGAGATCGGTGGCAAGGTGGGTGAAAGTCTGCGCGCGAGCCTCGATCAGTTGCCGTTATCGAAGCGGCTCGTCACAATTAAACGTGATGTCAAACTCGAGGCCAGTCCCGTAACATTGATGATGCGGGAGCCGGATGAAGCGCGTTTGCGCGAGTTATACGCGCGGCTCGAATTCCGCACGTGGCTGGCGGAACTCGGCGGTCTCGACAGCGCCCAAGGTAGCGGCGCTGGTGATGCCACTGAAACCCCGGTCGAGTACGACACGGTGACCGATGCCGGCGCGCTTGAGGGTTGGATTAAGCGCCTAAAGAAAGCCAAGTGTTTCGCCTTCGATACCGAAACCACGGCACTCGATCCGTTGTCGGCCGAACTTGTCGGCGTGTCGTTCGCCGATGCGGTTGGCTGTGCCGCGTACGTTCCTGTCGCGCACGGCTACGACGGAGCGCCACCGCAGTTGGAGCGCGCGGCGGTGCTCGCGGCACTGAAGCCCTTGCTGGAAGATCCGACGCTTGCGAAAATCGGCCAGAATCTTAAATACGATGCGGCGGTGCTGGCTAATTACGATATCGTGCTACAAGGAATCCGCTACGACACGATGTTGGAATCCTATGTGTTGGACAGCACGGCGTCCCGGCACGACATGGACAGTCTGGCGATCAAGTATCTCGGTTATAAGACGATCAAGTTCGAGGAAGTGGCCGGCAAAGGCAAGGCGCAGGTCACGTTCGACCAGGTCGCACTGGACGTGGCTTCACGTTACGCGGCCGAAGACGCCGACGTCACATTGCGTTTGCACCAAACGTTGTGGCCGAAACTCGAAGACGAGCCGACCCTGCAACGACTCTTCGACACCATTGAAATGCCATTGGTGCCGGTGTTGGGGAGGATCGAACGCAACGGCGTCAAGGTCAATGCCGACATGCTGGGCCGGCAGAGCGCGGAATTGGCAGAGCGTGCCGCCGAGCTCGAAGCCGACGCGCACACCGCCGCGGGCTGCGAATTCAACATTGCCTCCCCCAAGCAAATTCAGGAAATCCTGTACGATAAGTTAGGTCTACCAGTATTGCGAAAGACGCCGACAGGTCAACCGTCGACGGCGGAAAACGTGCTGCAGGAGTTGGCCGTGGATTTCGATTTGCCGCGCCTAATCCTCGAACACCGCGGCCTCGCAAAGCTCAAGTCCACCTACACCGATAAACTGCCGGAACTAATCAATCCGCGCACCGGCCGCATCCACACCTCTTATCATCAAGCCGTGGCCGCAACGGGGCGATTGTCATCGGCGGACCCGAACTTGCAGAATATTCCAGTGCGCAGCGCCGAAGGTCGACGCATTCGTGAAGCGTTTATTCCGGAGTCTGGCTATCGGTTGGTATCGGCGGATTACTCGCAGATCGAATTGCGCATCATGGCGCATTTGTCCGGCGACGAAGGGCTATTGGCCGCGTTTGCTGAAGGCGTTGACGTACACCGCGCCACTGCCGCGGAGGTGTTCGCAGTGGCCGCCGATACGGTCAGCGACGATCAGCGCCGGCACGCCAAAGCCATCAACTTCGGCCTCATATACGGGATGTCGGCGTTCGGTCTTGCCCAGCAGCTACGCATAGATCGCGCCCAGGCACAGGATTATATTAATTTGTATTTTTCGCGTTACCCCGGCGTTAAGGCATTCATGGATAACACCCGCGCCGTAGCCCACGACCGTGGCTATGTGGAAACCGTGTATGGCCGGCGCCTGTACCTGCCCGAAATCGACTCGCGCAATTACAACCGTCGCCAGTACGCCGAGCGCACCGCCATCAACGCACCGATGCAAGGTACGGCCGCGGATTTGATTAAACTCGCAATGCTCGCAGTCGATCGATGGATCATCGATAGCAAAGTAGATGTGCGTGTCATCCTACAGGTGCATGATGAGTTAGTGGTGGAAGTTGCGGAGGATATTGCCGCTGATGTAGCGGCAAACCTGGCCGAATTGATGGCCGGCGTGGCCGAATTAGCGGTACCACTCGAGGTGGATTCAGGTATCGGCGCGAATTGGGCCGAAGCCCATCGTTAATCGGACCATCATTATCAGGCCAACGTTAATACTGACGGATATCGCCAAATTAAACATCAACTTCGGGCCTTTGGTCATTTATCGGGGCTAACGGAACCAAATTGCTAACAAAACAGTCTATCTAGTACGGCAGCCAAGGCTGGCTGTCTCCCGCTCCTCCTCCCTGAGCGGGTGGTTCCGGAACCACCGGAGCCGACTTTTAATGGTCCCGGGGACTTCCTCCCCTTTCTCCCGGGGCCTTTTTTATTCGATCAGTTTGCTCCCAACCATTGGTACAACACACTGCGCGCTTCGTCGAGGCCGTAGCGCGTCGTTGCGGAAAACAATTGAACTGTAGCCCCATCGCCGACTCGGTCGCGCACATCGTGCAGTGCGTTAGCGCGGGCGCTCTTCGATAGTTTGTCGGCCTTGGTCAATAAGATATGCGCAGCCATCGCTGCCTGGCCGCACCAGGTTAGCAGTTGCCGGTCCAGCGGCATCAGCGGCCTGCGGGCGTCCATTGGAATCACCAGGCCGCACAGGCATTGGCGACTGCTCAAGTACTGTTCGACAGTGACCTCCCAGTGCCGCTTCAGCTCAGGTGGGACTTTGGCGTATCCGTAGCCCGGCAGGTCCACGAGCCGGCGATCGTCGTCCAACTCGAAAAACACCAATTGCTGTGTGCGACCGGGGGTCTTGCTGGTGCGTGCGAGTCCGCGGCGGTTCGCGATTACATTAATGGCGCTGGATTTACCCACATTGGAACGTCCTGCGAACGCGACTTCGACCCCAACGTCGGTGGGCCACTGCTTCGGGTGGTGGGCGCTGATAAGGTACTGCGCCTGGCTCAAATCGATCGGCATGGGGTCAATTCACGGATGTGTCATTCACGGTTGGTTTCACAATCTGACCGAATTTGCGCGCCGCGGCAAGAGCCGGAATAGGCCCGGTATTTGACCCTTCAGGCGAAATCGTATATACGGGTGCGTCCGCGAAAACGTCCATCCGGCGCGCATTTCCCATGCTAACATTGCAATTAATCGTAGGAGCCGTAAATGAGTAAATGGTTGTCATTGGTTGCCCTGGTCGGGCTCGTGCTGGGCCAGTTCAGTGCGGCGCACGCGGCGGGTGGAAACGCCGAAGCCGGTAAAGCCAAGGCGCAACTCTGCATCGCGTGTCATGGCGCCGACGGCAACAGCGAACTGGCGGTCAACCCCAAGCTGGCAGGGCAGGTCCCGGGCTACATCGCGTCGCAACTCGCTGCGTTTAAGGAGGGTAGACGAAATAATCCGATCATGGCGGGCATGGCGCAGGGCTTGAGCGACGAAGATATGCAGGATCTGGATGCGTACTTTTCCGGGCAGACCATCATCCCCGGTGCGGTGTCCGAGGAGCAAGCCGAGGCGGCGTTGGCGGCCGAAACCATCTACCGCGGCGGATTCCGCGAGTTACAGATACCGGCCTGTATGGCGTGCCACGGGCCGACCGGTGCCGGCATTCCGATACAGTTTCCGCGAGTCGCGGGCCAGCACGCCGAATACTTGGAGTCGCAACTGTTGGCGTATAAAACCGGCGCGCGCGAGCACGACATTATGAACCCGATCGCGTTTCGGCTGTCGGAACAACAAATCAAACAACTTGCCTTATACATGCATGCGTTGCAGTAACGAGCCCGGCGCACACTAGTCGATACGGGGGTGGCGATGCGTTGTTCGGCTTGATCTTTGCGACGCTTAGTATTCGCACTTTGCTGCGGCGCCGGCGACTGCGTGTTGCGATCGGCGATGGTAACAATGTTGTACTGACTCGCGCGATGCGGGTACATGCAAACTTCTCTGAAGATGTTTCGATTGCTTTAATCCTCATTATATTTCCTAGAAAGCAACACTGATGCACCGATCTCGACTCACCCGTTGTGCGGCGCGCTGCTTACGATTACGTAATACACGCGTACGGTGTGAGCCAAGTTTCTGATAACAATGAACTGCGCGTAGTCGGAATGGCATTGATGCTGGGTGTTATTATCTCGTCGTCTATGCGACTGTTCGCTGGGTATCTGTAGTTTCGCCGGATAGACCAACCGATAATCGCGTTAGCATTGAGGGAAATTGTCCTAATAGACGGCATGACCACACTAGATGCGAATACATCGTTGGTTGTCGACTTTCGGCCAGCCACGCGCAGCGATGTCGAAGTAATCGTGCAAATGTTTGCCGATGATCCGCTGGGTGCGACGCGCGAAGACGCCGCTAGACCACTTTCGACTTCGTATATGGGCGCGTTTCGTGCTATCGACGTCGATCCTAACAACGAACTCATCGTTGTGGTTTGCGGAATCGAGGTCGTCGGTGTATTTCAGATTACCTATATTCCGTACTTAACCCATAAAGGATCGTGGCGCGCACTCATCGAAGGCGTGCGCGTGCATCGTAAATTTCGTGGCCGAGGCATCGGTAAAGCTATGATTGAATGGGCTATAGACAGGGCGCATGCAAAAGCTTGTAAATGTGTGCAACTGACCACTGACAAATCCAGAGAAGATGCCATTCTATTTTACGAGGCGCTTGGGTTTCAGGCTTCGCACGAAGGATTTAAGCTGTGGTTTTAGCCGCTAGCCGCAGCCATACGGTTTCATCAGGCGTCGCTGGTTTTAGAGGTCTTATAGACGATCGATAGAAACCGCAAGTGCCCACGATCCAGAAAGCCGATCCTCGAGCTAAGCGCCGGGCGATCGCCGCATTATTAGTGACCGTCTTTCTAGGCGGCGCGCTATTGCTGGCGCTCGACACCTATCGGCCTGAGTACGAAGCCTGGGTGCAGCAAAGAGCGGATTGGATTATTGCCCATCCTGGTGTGACCACGTTGATCGTATTTGCCGGGTCGTCGCCGATAATCGCGCTCGCGCTGTATATGTGGCGCCAGGGTGCCGCGACGGTGCGTTGCGCACGTTTTCCGCCGCCCAAGCTGCCGGTAGTCCGTGATACGCTTGTGCTTTCCGGACAGGCCGCGGTGCGACGCGGGCGTGTTATTCAATCGGTTGCGGGATTGCTGATTGGTCTGTGCTGCGTATCGGCATTAGTCTTCTGGTGGACTCTGCGGCGGTTATTCGGCGCGGGTTGACTCGTTACTGACTAGCATTGCCACGCAAATCCTTGGTGCGAGCGAATGACGAAGCTGAGTGTAAATCTTAACAAGATCGCGTTACTGAGAAATTCGCGGGGGCGGGATTTTCCTAATGTCGTAGACTTCGCGAAGAAATTTATTGACTTAGGAGTTCATGGGATAACTGTCCATCCGCGCCCGGATGAGCGCCACATTACCGTCAAGGATGCCATTGACCTGGCCGCGGTACTGGTGACGAATCCGGATATCGAATTCAACGTCGAGGGATATCCCTCCGAAGATTTTCTGAAGCTGGTTGAAAACGGTAATCCCGACCAGTGCACGTTGGTGCCGGATAGCGTCGATCAACTTACCTCCGACCACGGTTGGGATTTCACGAAGCACGGCGATTTTCTTAAAGCGGTTATCTCTCGCATCAAGAGCGCCGGCATCAGAGCCGCGGTTTTTCTGGATCCCGATCGCGAGCAGGTCACTCTTGCGTCCCAATCGGGCGCCGACCGCATCGAACTTCATACCGAGGCTTATGCATCATCGTTTCACACGGCACGGCGCGAGGCCGTGTTTCGGCAATTTGAATCGGCCGCGATCGAAGCGCAAACGCTCGGACTTGGTGTAAACGCCGGCCATGATTTAGACCTTAACAACCTCCCTAAATTTTTGCAGATAGGAGGCATTCTTGAGGTGTCGATAGGTCATGCACTGACGGTCGAATGCATAGAGCAGGGCATGAAACTGGTTATTCCGCAATACTTAACCATCTGCAACAATTGAGACTAATATTACGGTTGCCACCGAGCACGAACGATGAATGCCCACAAGCAGCAAGTGCAAAAGTTCTATGACACTATATGGAATGCGCACGGCACCAGCGAAGTCAATAATATTTTGCATCCTGACTTCACGTTTAGGGGTTCATTGGGCCA
Organism: Arenicellales bacterium; assembly: GCA_964194565.1. Lineage (GTDB taxonomy): Bacteria > Pseudomonadota > Gammaproteobacteria > Arenicellales > JAOTWM01 > JAOTWM01. Next base: position 15,909 of record CAXMMZ010000066.1, on the reverse strand, counting down.
TGAAAAGAAAGGCCATGAAGGATTCATTAGTTACGTCGATATGGTACATACCGCGTTAGGCGAATACCGATGCATCGTCGACGAACTCGTTGCGGAAAGCGATAAAGTATTCGCGAGAATGACATTCACGGGAATCCATAAAGATCATTTCATGGGATACGCACCGACCCAAAAACGGCTAAATTGGAGTGGGTCCGCTTTGTTCAGGTTTGTCGATAATAAAGTATCCGATCTGTGGGTGCTCGGTGATTTGAAATCCCTCGAAATGCAGCTCGAGAACAACGCATCCTAGTACTCTATCAACTCGATAGAGCACTTGTTCACGACCGGGCTTTCGACTTATCCAGCAGAATTACGGCATTGCCCGCGAGCGTCAGCACAACGCCGGCCGCGGCCAATGCCGACCATTGATAGCCTTCGGCCCAGGTCGAAAGCGCGAGGGCGATAATCGGAAACAATACGGTGGCGTAGGACGCTTTGGCGGCGCCGATTCGGCCCACCAAGGTCAGAAAGCATCCGAACGCGATAACGGATGCGAATATCGCGAGGTACAACAACGACCCCACGTAGGAAATGGACGAATCGAAGCCCAGTGGCAGGTCACGTAGCCCGACATAGATCAACATCAATATCGATCCGTACAACATGCCCCATGCGTTCGATTGTAATACTGGCACCGACTGGCGCTGTATCGCGGCCGAGCCAATCATTCCGAACGACGCCGATAGTGTACCCCCGAGTGCCAGCAGCAATGCGGCAAAGCCGGCATCGTCGACCGCGAACGACGTGAGTTCCGGCATGAACACTAAGGCGATGCCACCGATCCCCATGAGCGCACCGATTACCATGCCCGGCGTTATTCGATCCTTCAATAACATAGCACCGTTTAACATATTGAAGATTTGTACGATGCTGAAAACCACGGAGATCAGGCCGGTGGCAAGCGATTTCGCGGCCAGGTAAATGAGCAGAAAATTAAGATTAAATAAGAACAACCCCAGTAAAACAAACCGTACGTGTACTCCCAACGAAAACTGCATCGGTTTGTTTCGCAGCAAGCAGTACGCAAATAACACTGCCGCCGCAATCGCAAAGCGATAGAAAATCGACACCTCGGGCGCTACCGTCGTAAGCTGCAAGCGAATGGCATACCAGGAGGCGCCCCAGAGCACGATCGTTGCCGCGTATAGCAACAAATTTTTCACGCCCCCCGCCTCTTATCCTGGAGAGACATAACGATCATCCTGGTTGGCCATGCTGGATAGGGCGTGCCAAATTGTCGGTCGGATTCGAGCCAACGAGACGTCGCGGTGACATGTTATGCTAGACCGAATACCTAGTCCGATTTCCCCTCAGATCCGGACCGTTCATGAACTATCCGGGCGGGTCGGCGTACAACCGGACCACGCCGGGTGTATTGAGGTCGCCGTGGACCATATCTTATACAACATTGCTATCGGACGATGCGCCGATTAGTCACACGGTTAGTACTGACGCTGGTTGCGGCCGCCTGTCCGACGCCTATGTTCGCGGACCAAGGATTGATAGGAGTTTGGTCATCGGCGGTACGATCCGACGGCGGATTCGGCAGTCAATGGATCGTGAACCCGCCCAGTACTATCACCTATCGATTTGGTGCGCTGATTGATTTTGATTACGAAATAGACGGCAATCGGATCCGAACGACATTATACGACGATTCGAACGGCGGTTTAACGATACAGCGTTTCACAATTGACAGTAATTCGTTCACCTTGCATGGCGGTGAAGCGGAAAGTGATCAATATATGACTCGGGTCGGAGTGCCTGATCCCGAGCATCATTCCATCGTTGGGGTCTGGTCGTTCGTTCACTACACCGGTGCCGTGGCCCTGATGCGCTACGGTACAGGGGGTAACGGCCAACTCAGTGTTCCACTCGAGTCGCTAACCGGAAGTTATTTACTTAGCGGGAACCAGATCGAGATTGTGTTCTCGGGCCGTGAAATATATCGAGGTAACATTGAGGTCGATGCTGATACGCTCACTTTCCTCGGCGCTGACGCCGACCAACACTACGTTCGATTTAATGACTGATCTGCGCTGCGGTTACAGCAAAGTGAAACACGCAGTGTACGAACTACGCTGCTTCCAACTCTAGCACTGATGGATACCACGACGCTCTCCTACGCGCTTATCGCATTTGTGGTATCGGCCTTTCTCAAAGGCATCACCGGGCTCGGTTTTTCCACTATCTGCCTCGGGATTCTCACAATTTTTATCGACATCAAAATCGCGATTCCGCTGGTGCTCATTCCATCGTTGTCGAGCAATGTCTTGGTGATGGTGAGCGCGCTGCGATTTTGGGAAGCCGTAAAACGCTTTCATCTTGTCTATGCAACTGTAATCCCTGGTGTCGTTATAGGGCTGTGGTTACTGTATAGATTGGATAGCACAATTGCCCGCACCTGCCTCGGTGCCGTGTTGCTGCTGTACGGTATTTGGGGTTTGCTCAATCTCCATCACCGCATCACCGAGCGCCAGGAACGGCGCCTAGCCGTTCCGGTAGGATTCGTCAACGGCATCGTCAATGGTCTGACCGGCTCCCAGGTCATGCCCTTATTACCCTATTTGCTTGCACTAAATCTCGACAAGGACGTATTCGTACAAACCGTCAATATCTCCTTCACGATATCGAGTCTGGTAATGGTCGTGGGCTTGAGCGGCTTGGGGTACTTGAACTGGCCAATTGCCGGCGCCTCGACCTTAGGGATCGCGCCCGTTGTACTCGGTATTTGGTTGGGTTCTAAAATTCGCCGCGCCCTGCCGGAGGCTGTGTTTCGCCGGTTGGTATTAGGGATGTTGGTGGTGCTGGGATCGGTGTTGGTTCTGAACGTCTAAGTTTCCTCGCGATACTCGCTACGCGCCTATTTGGTACCGCCTCCCGGTACCTCACGGCATAACGTTCGGTACTTTGCCTGTTTTTCTTTACCCATGCGGTGCGCGTCCACAGACTGCGCCACTCACTTAAACGGTAAATACGAGACAAATGTCATGAATCTCAAACCAATGATTGTGGCAGCGCTAATGATTCCCGCTATCGGTATACTGTCTGCACTAGCCCAGGTCAGCGGCAGCGCCGATCATCTCAGTCAATCCGTCGCGCATTCCGGGCACGCGGTACGACATGCGTCGGTCGGGGCGGTGAAGTCAACCGCCTCCGACAAGGTCGTCATGTAGGGCACCGATTGGTGCACATACTGTGACAAAGCCAAAGAATATTTTTACGAATAGAAGGTCTGTTTATGTTATCCGGACCTTCATTGTCAGCCTGTAAGGTATTCGGCTGCCGCGGATCGGCATCGTAACGCGATGTTGGCCCATTAGCGCGGCGGGCCTCGGAGACGCCCCATAGTGAAAATCACCCAAACACATCTCGACGCGGCGGTCGCAGAACACATTGTGAACCGCCAACAAGCCACCGCACTCTGGGAATTCTTGAATCAACACGCCGGGCCACAGTTCGATTTTACCCACGTGCTGTACTACCTGGGCGGACTCACCGCGATCGGCGCAATGTCGCTGTTTATGAATCTCGGCTGGGAGTCGTTTGGTGGTTGGGGGATATTTGCAATAGCTTTGGCCTATGCCGCACTCGGCATCGGCTTAATCGAGCGATTTCGGACCAATGGCTACGCAATCCCCGCCGGTATCTGTGCCGTGTTCGTGGTCGGACTCGTTCCGCTCGCGCTGTACGGACTGCAGCAAGGGCTTGGGTGGTGGCCTGACGAAACTCCGTATCGCGACTATCATCGTTATATCAAATGGCATTGGATCTTTCTGGAATTCGGGACACTTGCGGCCGCTGCAATAATGGCTTGGCGTTACCGCTATCCGTTCTTGCTGATGCCGATTGCGGTGACACTCTGGTACATGTCGATGGACATAGCGGTCATGTTGGCCGGCGGTAAACTCGACTACGAGTTTCGTGCATCAGTATCGATGTACTTTGGTATTGCCATGACGTTACTGGCATTTTGGGTCGACATGCGATCCGGTAGGAACGGAGATTATGCCTTCTGGTTATACTTATTCGGTGTAATGACGTTTTGGTGCGGAGTGACCGTGCAGCACTCAGATAGCGAGGTCGCGAAATTCGTATACTTCTGCGTCAATCTGGTCATGATTGGCGTAGGGGCGATATTGGTACGCCGTGTGTTCGTCTTATTCGGCGCGATTGGCGGTAGCTTGTACCTTGGTCACCTGGCATCGGCCGTGTTTAAAGACAGTTGGTTGTTTCCAATCATGCTCACCGCCATTGGCCTAGGTGTGATTTACCTCGGCATTGCTTGGCAGAAAAACGAAAAGACCCTAACCGACAAGGCAAGAAGCATACTACCGATTCCATTACAGACCCTTCTTCGGGAGCGGTATTGACGCCGGTCGCAATTGTCGACATGAGACTCGATTCAACGACTCAGTATCGGTTACAGTGGGCCAAAGCCCATGAACCAATCCCCCGATAGGAGGCAACTATGCATAGGAGCCGCTTGGGTACACTCATAATCGATTGCCAATCTGATAATTTACGCGCCGACGCGGAATTTTGGAGTGCCGCGCTCGGCTGCGAAGCGGAACCCGCCGATAATCAGAAGGACCTGAAATATATACGCCTGGGCAACGACTCGCCAGACGTTCAGGTGTTATTGCAACAGGTCGATCATCCAAGCCGCGTGCATATCGATATCGAGACCGACGATATCGAGGCCGAGGTCGAGCGGTTGCAGCGAATTGGTGCGACGCTTGTGGAACGCCTACCACGATGGGTCGTACTGGAAGCGCCCAGCGGCCATCGTTTTTGCGTAATTGGTCCGGTGCGCGACGGGTTTGCGGAAAACGCCAACCGTTGGAACTGACTACGCATCGTGCACCGCATGATTATCGTTGTCGATCTCGAAAATCCGTGGCCCGCCGATGCCAGCGCCGGGCGTTGGCCTACCAAATGCACTAGACTGAAAGTATGAATAGATCGAGAGTCGTATTGCTGGCAGTTTTCCTGGCCGGTGCGTTGATACCAGCCGCCGTCAACGCCGATCAAATATTCAAATGGGTCGACGACAACGGTAAAGTGCATTTCACCGATATGCCCCCCAACGACCAGGAAACCGAGCAGGTCCAGTTACGAATCAACTCCTACTCGGCGACCGAAGTGCTCGAGATGAGCGAAGCATCGGGCTCCGACAAGGTCATCATGTATGGCACCGATTGGTGTACGTACTGCGACAAAGCCAAAAACTATTTTGTCGCAAAGCATATTCCGTTTGTCGAATATGATATCGAAAAGGACTCCACGGCCAGACGTGAATACGACCGGCTCGGCGGTCGGGGTGTTCCGGTTATTCTGGTGGGCGATAAACGCATGAATGGCTTCAGTGTGGCGACGTTCGAGCGTATGTATAGTAATTAGGCATCGCCGATGCGGTGGTACTTGTATCGCTGTAGGGGGGTCTGTCTATGCTATCCGGAAGTTGTCATTGTCAGCGTGTAAGGTATGAGGTCACTGGTCCTATCCAACACGCGCAGCACTGTCACTGCCATACCTGCCGAAAAATTCACGGCACCGCGTTTGGTTCGAGCGCTGTCGTCGATGAAACCGTGTTTCGTGTTGTCGAAGGCCAAGATCACCTCGCCGAGTACGAATCGTCACCAGCTAAGCGGCGTTATTTCTGCAAGACCTGTCATTCGCCGATTTATGCGTTGCAGGCAGACGATCCGGGGATCGTCGTGTTGCGCCTCGGTACGTTGGACGACGAGCCCGATCAAAAACCCAGTCGGCATATCTGGATCGGCGACAAACCCGCTTGGTATGATGTCGGTGATACATTACCGCAGCACGAGACGACGTAGCGCTGGCACACCGACAATCGACGACCGGGCGTGAATTGACCCCAGGCGCGGATTTTGAAATATTGCGGTTAACGCGGTAACGTATGGTCGTCACCGCGGCCAACGCCCGCCGTGCATTCGTAAACTAAAGGACGATCCAATGCGACTTTCCGACACCGAGTTGGAGCAATATCAGCAGCAGGGTTATCTATTTTTTCCGAATCGTTTTTCCGTGCAGGAAGTCGCGGTGTTGGCAATTGCGGCGGCTGAGGTTTATGCCCTCGATCGTGACGAGGTCTGGCGTGAATCGAGCGGCGCACCGCGTACCGCGTTTGCCGCACACACCTATAATGAGGCGTTCCGTCGCCTTGGCGCTCATCCCCGTTTGATCGAGCCGGTTATGCAAATTCTCGACGGGCCGGTCTACATGCATCAATATAAAGTGAATGCAAAAGCAGCGTTCGACGGCGAAGTGTGGCAGTGGCACCAGGACTACGGCACGTGGCAACGCGACGATGAGATGCCGGAACCGCGCGCGATGAACATCGCCGTGTTCGTCGACGAGGTGACCGCTGCCAACGGTCCACTGATATTTATTCCCGGTAGTCACCGTAAAGGTGTGCACGAAGCCGGCCACGATCTCGAATCCACGAGTTATCCGTTGTGGACGTTGGACCGCGATACTGTCACCGCGCTCGCGAAAGAAGGCGGCTTGGTGGCGCCCACCGGCGATGCCGGAGGCATGATAATGTTTCACGGCAACCTGGTTCACGCCAGCCCTCCCAATATCAGCCCATTCGGGCGCGTCATCGTGTATCTGAGCTTGTGTCATGTCGATAACCATATTCGCCGATTCAAGCGCGCCGAGTGGATTGCACACCGCGATTTCACCCCGATCGCACCGCTCGCAGACGACTGTTTGGCGGCGTTGGCACGCGAGCAATGCGTAGCTTGACCGAACGTCGTATCTGTCGTAGAACAATCACTATAGATGCCTAACCGATGAACGCACCACCAAAAATATCCGCCTCCACGAAAATCCGAACGCTTCGCGTGCGTGCGGTGATTGTGCCGATGCAGCACCCTCACCAAACTGCGAGCGGTACGGTATCGGAATCACCACTGGTGTTGACGGATGTGGAAACCGACGACGGCGTCATCGGCCATAGCATCGTGTTTACCTACACCCGCGCCGCACTAAAACCAACGGCCGAATTGGTTAAAAACATCGCGGCGCTGATCGAAGCCCAGCCGCTTGCGCCGGTTGAGATCGAACAGTCATTGGCTAAGCGCTTCCGGTTATTGGGCACGCAAGGATTGGTGGGCATGGCCCTCGCAGCGATCGACATGGCACTATGGGATGCGTTGGCGCGCAGCTACGGCACATCGCTCGTACGCTTGTTGGGCGGCATCGAAAAACCGATACCGTGTTACGGCGGTGTGGGTTACGACGGTGTGAAGGGTTCGGCACAAGCAGCCGAAGCATGGGCCAAACAAGGCATGCTCGGAGTTAAGGCGAAGATCGGTTACCCCACGGCGCGACAGGATCTAGAGGTTATTCGGGCCATGCGTTCTGCAGTCGGCGAGGAACTCGCGATCATGGTGGACTACAACCAAAGTCTAACTCCCGCCGCGGCCGTACAACGTCTCCGCGCGCTGGAGGATGTCGGCCTAACCTGGGTCGAAGAACCGACGCTTGCCCACGACTATGTCGGGCATGCGTTGGTCGCGCGAGAAATCGCTACTCCAATCCAGTGCGGCGAGAATTGGTGGGGCATTTTGGATATGCAACACGCGATCGATGCACACGCCTCGGATTTCATGATGCCGGACGTGATGAAAATCGGTGGCGTCAGCGGTTGGATGCGTGCCGCGGCGCTCGCGCAATCGCGGGGCATTCCGCTGTCCAGCCACTTGTGGCCAGAAATCAGCGCGCAGCTTTTGTGCGCGACTCCGACCGCGCATTGGCTGGAATACGCCGATTGGTGGAACGCCATTATTGCCGAACCGTTGCGGGTCGAAGCAGGCAATGCCGTGGTGGACGGTGCTCTCGGCACCGGCGTGAGTTGGAATGAGGAAACCATTGCGCGTTTTGAGGTTTAGTCTTGGCGTGTAGGCGCATGCGCGCCGGTATCTTCGCGATCCTCAACGTACTTGCCATCGGCGCTGGTCTGTTGTGGGTCACGCTCGCTTCGGGTGCCGATGAGACTTCAGAGGTTCCGCTCGACGCCGGAGTCGCGATGCGTGTCTCGCCACTGCCGTTTAGCCGTTGGTTGCCGCACGCGTACTACGATCAGGCCAGCAAAAGCCTACCGGCGATACACACAGACCTGACCGTGACTGCAAACCGGCGAATTGGATACGTGGGCGATGTCGCGTACTCGCTGATCGTGTATCGTCTGGGCGCTGAGCCGCAACAGGTCGTATTAGACGGCGCCGTACAGTACAGCGACAAGGCGTGGCGCATCGAGGTCGCGTGTGCCGATGGCCAATACGGTGACATGATGATGCAAGTATTGGAAGCGATATCGCAACTAGCCTGGCATAATCGCTGAACCGATGGGATACAGTTCTCTGCGTTTACACTACCGGTAACGTTTACAGGTTATCGCTCAATGAAGATCACCGATCTCAAAACCTTTGTAGTGGGTAATCCGCCACCGCATTTCGGGGGCAAGTATTGGGTATTTCTCAAACTCACGACCGACGGCGGTGTGCGTGGTTACGGGGAGGTCTACTCAGTGCCGTTCCATCCCAATGTGGTCGTGCGCATGATCGAAGACGTATGTGCTCGGCATGTCATGGGCGCGGACCCGTTCAAGATCGAACGCCTGTGGCGCACTATCTACTCGAGCGGTTTCACCCAGCGTACGGATGTCTCGATCATGGGTATCCTGAGTGCAGTCGAAATGGCGTGTTGGGACATCATCGGCAAGGAGCTCAACAGGCCGATCTATGATTTGCTAGGCGGTCAGATCCACGAACGCCTGCGATCTTACACGTACATTTATCCGCAACCGTCCGACTTAAGCGATGTGTATGCCGATCCCGATCTCGCCGCTGAGCGCGCGAGCGAATACGCTGATCAGGGATTTACCGCGGTAAAATTCGATCCGGTCGGTCCGTACACGGCATTCGATCCACGGCAATTGTCATTGGAGGCGCTCGACCGCTCGGAGCAGTTCGTAAAGCGCATCCGCGAGGCGGTGGGCAATCGCTGCGATTTGTTATTCGGAACCCACGGACAAATGACCGCGGCCAGCGCGATCCGCCTGGCCCGACGACTCGAACCCTACGATCCACTGTGGTTCGAAGAACCGGTGCCGCCGGACAACGTCGCGGAAATGGCGCGCGTCGCGCGCGCCACGAGTATACCGATTGCAACCGGCGAGCGGCTCGCCACGAAGTATGAATTTGCGCGGGTGTTGGGTGAGCAAGCCGCATCGATTCTACAGATGGCGTTGGGCCGGGTCGGCGGAATCCTCGAAGCCAAGAAAATTGCCGGCATGGCGGAGGCCCACTACACGCAGATTGCGCCGCATTTGTATTGCGGGCCGATCGAGGGCGCGGCCAATATCCAACTCGATACCTGCAGCCCGAATTTCTTGATCCAGGAAAGCATTCAAACGTGGGGTGGATTTCACGCCGAAATTCTCGACCGCCCCGTGCAATGGGCGGACGGGTATATCATTCCACCGACAGGCCCGGGCTTGGGCATCGAGCTAAACGAAGCCGTTGCTGAAGCACATCCCTATGACGGCACCGAGCTTCACCTTGAAATGTCGAACACCCCTGCCGACGCATAGCGGCTGCGGGGCTTATTAACGGCACCACATCAGCGGCATATCTATTTGTAGCACGTAGTTAACTTATACGGAGAGCGCAACATGGCAAACGAAGGCTATCATGAACCCATAGAAGAATTATCGGCCAGCACGCGCGACATGCATCGCGCGATGACGTCGCTTATGGAAGAATTAGAAGCGGTGGACTGGTATAACCAGCGTGCCGATGCGTGCAAGAACAAAGAACTAAAAGCGATCCTTGCCCACAACCGCGACGAGGAAAAAGAACACGCCGCGATGGTGTTGGAGTGGATACGGCGCCAAGATCCGAGCTTTGACAAGGAGCTCAAAGATTTCTTGTTTACCGATAAAATTATTGCCCATGAATAATCGTCTGGTTTGGACGCCGTCAATATTGAATCAGTGACGCTGCGCCAGAGACTTACCGATTGACGATCGACACTATCTATCTATCCGCTAAATCGAACATCCATGATGCTACGGTTGTATGATTTTTGGGAGTCGGGAAATTGCTATAAGGTGCGCCTTTTGTTATCGCAACTGGGTGAGCCTTTTGAGCGCGTTCCAATTGATATTCTTCAGGGTCAGACGCGCACCCAGTCGTACGCTGTAAAGAATCCCAATCGTCGGGTACCGTTGCTCGAATGGCCGGATGGGCGAACGCTTGCGGAATCCAACGCAATTCTGTTTTGCCTAGCCGATGGAACACCCTTTCTGCCCACCGATCCTTGGCAACGCGCGCAAGTGTTACAATGGATGTTTTTCGAACAATACAGCCACGAACCCTATATTGCCGTGGTTCGCTTCTGGTATTTTTCCGGTCAGCTGGCGCTAAATACGAATGCCCTGCCAGGTAAAATGGACGACGGCTATGCCGCGTTACGGGTTATGGAACAGCACCTTGAGAGGCGCAAGTTTCTTGTAGGCGATGCATACTCGATTGCCGATATCGCGCTATTTGCCTATACCCATGTCGCGGATGAGGGTGGCTTCGAACTCGATCGGTTTCCGGCCATACAGCGTTGGCTGTCGAACGTCAGTGAGCAAGCGAACCATGTGGCCATCACCGATCCTGTCGGTGTGGAGACACAATTTGTCCCATGATTACCGGAATTGCGAGATAGAATTGGAGGAAACCTGAGATGTCTGCGTACTTAGTTGCCACGATCGAAGTCACCGACCCGGAGCAGTACAGCGAGTACACCAAGCTTAGCCCCGCGATCATCGCCAAGTTCGATGGCAAGTTCTTAGTCAGAGGCGGCCGGACCGTTTCACTAGAAGGTCCGCGGCAAAATGCCCGTGTCGTCATATTGGAATTTCCGAGCCTGGAGCACGCTCAGAGGTTTTATGAGTCAGACGAGTATCAGCACGCGAAATCGCTGCGAGTAAAAGCGGCAAGCGCACAGTTTTTTATTGTCGATGGAGTGTAATCGGGAGGTAGTAACTTGAAACACCGACTATTATTTTCGATCGCTTTAATCACGTCGCTGCTCTTTGTCAACGCGACTGCGGCTGAATCGGAATCCGGATCCGATACTGTTACACCGCGCGATGAAATCGCAAAGCGAATCGATCGATTGCTAGTAGAGTGGCCGACCCAGTATGTTGTGGGTATTGTCAAAACGTTAGGCCGTCAAGAATGCCATAGCACGGCTGGGGCCAGTTCCAACAGCGCGGCGCCGTCAAAGTGCCGCATGTCGGTACGGCCCGATGAACTTATCGCCGCCCGTTGGCTCGATGCGAAACCGCCTGCACCCGGGGCTGAATTTGTAATTCAGTATTGGTATTCCAGCGAACAGCCGCCGATCGCGATCGACACAGGCGATCGATTGCTGGTATTTCTCGTGCCTACAGACGAACCCGGCGCCTACGGAGTGACGGTGATGAGCCGGCCTACACCGCGTACTGTCGCCGTGGTGCGCGATGAATTCGCCGCCCGCGATGCCAAATAAATCGAAGCGTTGTTTACCAAAAAGTGAGTTTATTAGCGCGCGAGTTTGACCGGTCGATCTTGCCGCTATCCATTTCAAGGAGTGCTTGTGCAGCACATCAGAAACTTCGCGGAATTAACGGCTGATATTGGTAGCGCCGGACAGCCGACATTAAAGCAGTTTTCGAACATCGCGCGAAACGGCTACGAAGGCGTCATCAATTTGGCCATGCTTGATCACCAAGACGCCATCGAGTCGGAAGGCAGCGCGGTCACTAGCCTCGGCATGAGCTATTTCCATATTCCGGTGTCGTTCGATGCCCCTAAACCCAGTCATATTCGGCTATTTTGTGAATTAATGGATACCCTTGGAGTCAGTGGAATAGATACGGGTGGTCCGCCGGCGCTAAGCCAAGGTGACCGGAAATCTTTCGCGAATAACCTGGACAAATTATTATGCAAGAGTGCAAAAAATTAATAACTTGGTTATTGCACCCGATATTTCCGGTTGGTCATTGCCAATGCGTAGCGGCATTGGCTGCGGAGACGTACTTTGAGTAGCGAACAAGCCCGAAAAGGTCATGTATTCCGAGACCTCCATTTTGCGAAAGGTATTTTCGTCATGCCCAACGCGTGGAATGCGGGAAGCGCTTGTATTTTGGAAGCGGCGGGGTTTTCGGCAATTGGCACTACCAGTGCCGGTATTGCGTTCTGTTTGGGGTTGCCTGATTACGAGGGTGTTCTGACGCGAGATGCCGCCCTTGAAGAAACGCAAAGAATTGCAGGCGCGGTGGCCGTACCGGTGAGTGCGGACGCAGAGAATGGGTACGGACATACACCTGAGGAGGTTGCGGAGACTATACGTCGTGTTGCCGACGCGGGCGCGGTGGGTGCCAGCATCGAAGACTATTCGGCAGATTACGATCGCGGGCTTTATGCGCGTGACCACTCGGTGGCGAGAATCAAAGCGGCGCGTGCAGCGGCTGATTCGCTAGGGTTTACCTTTACGCTTACGGCGAGGGCCGAGTGCTACCTTGTAGATCACCCAAAACCCTTTGCAGAATCAGTGATTCGCGCCAACGCCTACCGAGCAGCGGGCGCCGATTGTTTATATGTTCCCGGAGTCAGGGATGCAGACACCATTGGCGCGCTGGTAAAGGAGATTGACGGACCAGTGAACGTTGTCATGGGTCTGGCGGGGATTCCCCTCACCGTTGCTGAACTGGAGGCCCTAGGCGTTAAGCGGGTGAGCATTGGTGGCTCGCTGACCCGGGCCACATTTGGGCTGATACGCCGGGCCGCCGAGGAAATCCGTCACGATGGCACGTTCGAGTACGCGGCTGACCAAGTCCCCGATGCGGAGCTTTGTCGATTCTTTTCTAATCGCGTTCAGGGGTCGAATCGAAGTAAAACTTAGCGTCACGATTGACCCTACGCGAATCCGCGGGCCGGTACCGCTCGCTTGGTGCCGTTCTTGGTGCCGCACTCGGCGTCTCGACATCGCAGCAAAATGGTTCGGTATACACACGGGGGATAAATGAGCATCCGAAGTCGCAGGGCAACACGCCGCCGACGGCCCGTATTTTTTTCCGAGACGACGAGCTAGCCCGGATACTTCATGAAGGGTTCGGATTTCAGGGGAAATCGGGCTAAGTAGTCGGTGCGATCGTCCGCAGATGCATAGCCGTAGCTATGGATCAAGGGGGATCGTGCCGAATGCGACGCTCGATTTTTCGTGAATCCGAACAGGACAAACTGTACCGTGGTCACGAACCTACATACACGGGGTAATCGGTTCATATATTGAGATAATTCTTGGATCATCGTCCGCCTTCGTGAAATATCCGGGCTAGACGTACTGGAGGCTGCCTATCGGTGCTGGGTCGCCGTTTCTGTGTTCTTGAGCTTGACGTAAATACAAATGGGTCCCATGCCGCAACAGGGAGACCCCAAGGGGGGCACGTCGCGGCGCTGGTTCCATGCCGCCCTACTCTAGATATAGTCGGCTTCGCGCGCCAACGGCTGTTTTTTCAGGTCGATGCCGTTATTTCCATCCGCTACTCAGATAACGTACGCTTTGTACTTCCGATACTCACGTCTGTTGTTGTTTCAGCGATTGCCGCGATCGCCGCCACCACCGTAGCCGTGACCGGCGCGGCCGCGGCCGCCACCGTAACCACCGCCACGGCCGCCACCTCCGCCGCCACCTCCGCCGCCGTAACCACCGCCACGGTGGCCGTCCCGTGGGGCCTTCGGCTTGGCTTCACTGACTTTGATTTCGTGGCCGTCGAGGCTGCAACCATGTAGTTCCTGGATAGCCTTCTGTGCCTCTTCATCGCTCGACATTTCGACGAAGGCAAAGCCTTTACTCTGACCGGTATCACGGTCCGTGATTACGTTGACCGAATCAACCGTGCCGCACTGGTTAAACGTATCCTGCAGAGTCTGCTTGTTGGCTGAGTGTGGCAAATTACCGACATAAAGTTTACTGCCCATGATGCCTCCTAAAGATTCGATAACCGCGGAAGGCTTGATGTAGACCCGATCCCCGCAGCTCGATAAACGAGATATGAAAGGGACTCGAAGTATACAGGTTTTCCGGGGACTGAAATGCTCGCCGGCCAGAATCAGCCCACTCATGGCTGCAGCACGTGATCCTGAGCGGAACTCTAGAAATTATCCATTGTTGAAGAGCACGATCTGTAGCCAACTGTGCAGGATTAATCAGGATACCTAATCGCACAGTTGAATATGTTTTCGGCCCACACAAAATGAAGCACATAGTATGAGCAATCCCAACACTGGCGCCTCCGATCTTTTGACAGAGTACCTTTCATATGCGGACCGCTCCGCAATCCGGGCACCGGTCGAGGAAGCACGGACCTTTCCACAACATGCTTATTGGTCTCCGTCATTTTTGAATTGGAGGTCGAACGCCTGTTTTCGCGCAATTGGGTAGATGTCGAGCAATGCCTACCAGCTTGAGCAAGCTTCCAGAGTCGCTCCGTTTGAATACGTCATTATCGTATGGGTAACTTTGCTCAGCTACCTAGTGTGGTCTGAGGTGCCCGATATTCAAACTCTGGTCGGCGTCGCAATGATCATTTTGTCAGGCATCTACGTACCCAAGCGCGAAGATAAAATCGAACCCAAGCCTATCGCATACTCGGGGCTTACCCGGCGATAGTCAAAACGGACGATCACGGCGTATATTGGGGTAAGCATATATATACCGAACCTAACTCCAGTTTAGACTTTATGTTTTGTAAGGTAGAGGTCCCAAATAGTCTTTCTTTCCGATATTTACACCATTATGTCGCAATATTGCATAGGCGGTTGTAACGTGGAAATAGATATTGGGAACAGCATGCTGAATCGCAAACTCCAGACCGGTAAGGTATTTTCCTTCCCAACGTGGCTGGGAAACTTTTTCAGACGCAGCGTTAGCGAAGTCTTCAGGCGTAAAACCAGATAAGTACTCCAGCACGGAATTAATTCGTGCTTGTAGATCAGCCAAAGTAGTTTCGTCATCTTCGTGTTTCGGCGCGGCATCGGTTTTTCCGGCCAATCGTGCAGCGCCGAGTTTTGCAGTGTCGCAGGCGATCTGCACCTGACGCACCAAATTAAATTGATCAGCGGACAAGCGCGAATTGAGCAAGACCTCGACGTCAATTTTCTTTGTTTCAGCAAAATCCGCTCCTTTTTCCAATATGGAACTTAAGTTTTTAAGCATTTTACTGAATTGAACAACTGTAATTTCGTAAAGCATGGAATGCCTCCCTATGAAAGATTGTTTGATCATCGTGCTAAATGGGGGCGGTACTTTCGGAATCAATGTATTGAGCGGTAATTCGCCAGATTTCTCAACGGGCCGCTTGGTGCCGTTTCCAGCGATTGTGGCCAAGTTGGCGAATGGCCGTTCAGGGCAATCTCCGGCCCAATTCATACGCCCTCAAAATGTCTGCTTCCCCAATGCGGACAATTTTATTCTCGTGATAAATTTCCGCTCAGTACTGACGCTGTGTGAAAACGTTGAATCAAAATTGTTGGTGGGAATGATGATTACATTATTCACATTCCAATCCCATTAGTGGAGCTTCAACACCAAAAGTTGATTCTACCGATTAATATAGTGTAGTGCTGTCCCAACAGGCCCTTAATTTTTTGTGTTTTCACACATAGATGGTCGCCCCCGTTTTGCCAAGCGTTCATTTCATCAATTGCAAGTCAGTAGGTTGCAGCCATAGATCCGGACTTTGAATGAGGCATACAACCTCTGTCCCTGATGGAATTAGCTAGCGGGTGCCTT
>CAXMMZ010000065.1:0-14888 GCA_964194565.1 Arenicellales bacterium | reverse complement strand
CAGTCCGGCTCCGGGTGACGAAACTCAAGGCGCAGTCGAGTCCGCTTATTAGGAAATTTTGTTTTGTGCCTGTAACCCGGCGCGTAAATCGATGCGTGTAGCTCCACAACGTCTTAAACAGCATCTTGCAGGACCACTGTTACCGGTCTATCTGGTATTCGGCCAAGAGCCGTTGCTGATCGAGGAGGATTGTGACCGAATCCGCAGCGCACTGCGTGATGCCGGTTGCCAAGAGCGAATTCGTCTCGACGCCGAAAGGGGTTTTGACTGGAGTCGGTTGACGCAAAGCGCTCAAGCGATGTCCTTATTTGCGACACGTCAGCTCATCGATCTGCGTTTGCCAGGTGCGAAACCCGGTGACGCGGGCGCGCGCGCGTTGGTGGAGTTCGCCGAGGCCGCGACGGATACCACCGTATTATTGATCAGCACCGGGCGCATCGAGCGTCGGGCACAAAGCAGTCGTTGGTTTAAGGCGCTGGACGCCGCCGGCGCCACCGTAGAGCACTCGCTGGTTAGTGCCGATAAGCTTCCCGCTTGGATCAAGCAACGGCTTGATGCGGCGGCGCTGAGTTATGAACCGAGCGTGGTGCCGCACCTTAGCTACTTGTTCGAGGGTAACTTATTGGCGGCGGCGCAGGAGATCAGTAAGCTGGCGCTACTGGTGGGCGAGCGCCGTCTGGCGACCGCAGACATCGATGCGATGGTCAGCGATCAAGCGCGGTTTAATGTGTATGGGCTAGTCGATGCGTGCCTGGCCGGCGACCCGGCGCGTTCGACGCGCATGTTGTTCGGATTGCGGCGCGAAGGTGTCGAACCGTTGTTGGTGAGTTGGGCGCTCGCGCGCGAAGCACGCACATTGGCGACGATAAGCCACGATCTTGCCGCCGGTCGGAACAAAGCTCAGGTATTTAAATCGTTTAATGTATGGTCGAGCCGAGTACGCCTCGTTGAAGGCGCATTACGGCGGGCGCCCCCAGAGTTCTGGTTGCGGACGATGCAAGCGTTGGCGCGTCTCGATCGGGTGATTAAGGGCCGTGAGTCGGGTACTATGGGGATCGGAATGTGGGGTGAATTGGAACAGATTATTTTATCGATGAGCGGATTGCCGCCGGCATCACAAACATGACGCAAGCCCAGCCAGTATTTGATCTACAGCGCTATGTGCGCGGTGTCGGCGAGAACGCACGCGCCGCGGCGCGGCATATGGCGCGGGCGGGCACCGATGCGAAAAACGCGGCACTGGAAGCCATCGCGACCGCGATTGGCGACGCCGCGGCGGAGATATTGGCGGCCAACCGATCGGATTTGCAGAACGCACAGCGCGACAATCTCGATGGCGCGTTATTGGACCGGCTCGAACTCAATCCCGATCGGGTCGCAGCCATGGCGGAGGGATTGCGACAGATCGCCGCATTGCCTGATCCGATAGGTGCGGTGGACGATATGCGTTACCGGCCCTCCGGCATTCAGGTTGGCCGGATGCGTGTACCACTGGGGGTGATCGGAATCATCTATGAATCCCGCCCGAACGTGACCGCCGATGCGGCCGGGTTGTGCTTAAAAGCCGGTAACGCGGTGATCTTGCGTGGCGGCTCGGAGGCTATCCAGTCGAACCTTGCGATCGCTGCTTGCATCAAAATCGGTCTCGAACGCGCAGGTTTGCCGGCGGACAGCGTGCAGGTTTTGGAAATCACCGACCGCGCCGCCGTGGGTGCGCTGATACAGCTACCTGAATTTGTCGATGTGATCGTGCCACGCGGTGGGCGGGGCTTAATCGAACGGATCAGCCGCGAGTCGCTGGTGCCGGTGATCAAACACCTCGATGGTATTTGTCACGTATATATCGATGACGATGCGGATCCGGATAAAGCGATTCGAATCGCTTACAACGCGAAAACGCAACGTTACGGAACATGTTGCACGATGGAGACGTTATTGATCGCCGAATCGATGGCGGTACGCGTATTGCCGCAGCTCGTTACGATGTATCGCGATGCGGGTGTGGAGCTACGGGGTTGTGAACGCAGTCGCGAGTTGGACCGAAGCTTGCAGGTGGCGACCGAGAGCGATTGGTCCACCGAGTATCTGGCACCGGTATTATCGATTCGTATCGTTGCCGGGCTCGACGCGGCGATGGATCATATTCAGCGTTACGGGTCGCAACACACGGATGCAGTGGTGACTGAAAATCTCACCAATGGCAGACGATTTCTAGCAGAGGTGGATTCGAGTTCCGTCATGATTAACGCCTCGACGCGATTTGCCGATGGTTTTGAATACGGGTTGGGCGCTGAAATCGGTGTCAGTACCGATAAACTGCACGCGCGCGGCCCGGTAGGCCTGGAAGGATTGACGTCACAAAAGTATATCGTAATCGGTGACGGCCATATTCGCAATTGAGATTCGGCTGCGCCAAACGGTGTATGATCATCAGTAATTCGCCGGTCGCCGGAGGGGGCGGCCCGGCCCGGCGATGAGCGCGCCACTGGGTATTTTTGGCGGCACGTTCGATCCCATCCACTACGGTCATTTGCGCTCTGTGGAATTCGTTTCGCGGAAATTGCCGTTGCCGCAGGTTTGTTTCGTTCCGGTTGCGACCCCGGCGCATCGTACCGCGCCACAGGCTCAGACCCGGCATCGTTTGGCAATGCTGGAGCTCGCGCTCGCGACCTACCCGCTGTTCCAAGTGGATACCCGTGAGATCGATCGGGGCGGGCCTTCCTATACGGTGCCGACCCTGCAGTCGTTCCGCGATGAAGATCCGGCGCGGCCGCTTTATCTACTACTGGGCGTCGACGCATTTCTACACTTACCGACTTGGCACCGTTGGCGTGAACTCTGGGACTTGGCCCATATCGTCGTGATGCGGCGTCCGGGATGGTCGCCGCCGACCACATTGCCGGATTGGTGGCAACAACGCCAATGCGACGGCGAAATTAGCGATCGTCCGGCGGGGTGCATCGTGACCGTCGAGACTCCGTTGTCGGATATTCAAGCAACGGTAATTCGGCAACATCTTCGCGCCGGCATCGACGCGAGTGACGCGCTGCCGGCCGACGTGTTGGATTATGCGCGCCGTCATCATCTTTATGACGTGACAACAGGAGCATCAGCGCATGCAGTCTGAGCAAATGCGGGATTTGACCGTCGAAGCCTTAGTCGATGGCAAGGGGCAGGGTATAGAGGCGCTCGATGTGCGTGGTATGACCGATATTACGGATTTTATGATTGTGGTGACCGGCACTTCGAATCGCCACGTTAAAGCACTGGCAGATCGGTTACTGGAAGCATTGCGGGCGCATGCCTTGCGGCCACTCGGAGTCGAGGGTTTGGAGGACGGTGAGTGGGTGTTGATCGACTTTGCCGATGTCGTGGTTCATGTCATGCACCAGAAAGCTCGTGAATTCTATGACCTCGAGAGTTTGTGGAATAGCGACCTGCGCGATGCTGTGGTTGCCCAACGCGAAGGCCGCGGCGATTGAGGCGAGGCCAGCGCCGATTGCGGCACAGCCATTATGCGTATTCAACTCATCGCAGCAGGCCGACGTATGCCGAGCTGGGTCCAACAAGGTTACGAGGTATACGCTAAGCGCTTGCCGCGCTTTTGGCATTTGGAGTTGATTGAAGTTCCGCTCGGTAAACGCACCGCCAGTGGTGCTGTGTCGCGCGCGGTTGCCGAGGAAGGCGACCGCATGCTCGCCGCAATTGCGGCATCGAGCCGTGTCGTGGCGTTCGATGAGCGCGGTCTGAGCATGGCCACGGAAGCGCTCGCAAAGCAACTTGCGGCATGGATGACCGATGCCCAGGACATCGCTATGTTGATCGGAGGCCCGGATGGCTTGGCGGATTCCTGTCGACGTCGAGCCGACGATATCTGGTCATTGTCGGATCTGACGTTGGCGCACCCGGTGGTACGAATTGTCGTCGCGGAACAGCTGTACCGGGCCCACAGTATTATTCAAGGTGCCCCCTACCATCGCGATGGCTGACGTTCCGGCGCGAGCTGCGCGGCCAGTGGTTGCGTCCGTTTATTCGGGCACCGCCGTGCTGCGGTTGGCCTCGCGGTCGCCGCGCCGGCAGGCGTTGCTCGAACAAGTAGGAATTCGTTGCACCGTTTGCGGGGCCGATATCGATGAATCACGGCGGACCGGCGAAGGCGTTGCGGAGCACGTGACGCGCCTGGCGGTCGCCAAGGCGCAACACGTCGCCGCAATGCAGTCGGAGTTGCCGGTGCTTGGTGCCGACACCTGTGTTGCGCTCGACGATTTGATTTTGGGAAAGCCGTCCGGCGAGGCCAATGCAGGCGCGATGTTGCGGTCATTGTCCGGGCGATCGCACCAGGTATTTACCGGGGTGGCGGTCGTAAACTCCGGGAGCATTCATACGGCATTAAGCGTGAGCGAGGTATTCTTCGAGCAGCTCAGTGACGCGCAGATTGCGGCGTATTGGCGTACCGGGGAGGCGCAGGATAAAGCCGGCGGCTACGCGATTCAGGGCCACGCCGCGGTATTTGTAACGAGGCTCGTTGGCAGCTATTCCGGGGTGATGGGTCTACCGTTACACGAAACCTGTAAATTGTTGAAAGCCATTGGGGTCGATGTGTTGTGAGCGAAGAAGTACTGATCAATGTCACACCGCAGGAAACGCGGGTCGCGGTCGTTGAAAACGGTGTGTTGCAGGAGGTGCATATCGAACGCACCCGCAATCGCGGCATCGTCGGCAATATTTATATCGGTAAAGTTGTGCGCGTATTGCCTGGTATGCAAGCAGCGTTCGTAGAAGCCGGGCTTGAGCGCACCGCGTTTCTTCATGCCGGCGATGTCGTGTCCAGTGAAATTAATGACGAAGGCGGATTGAATGGAGTCCTGCCGATCCACGAACTATTGCACGACGGCCAAAAATTGGCTGTGCAGGTCGTCAAGGATCCTCTGGGGTCAAAAGGCGCGCGGCTCACAACACAGATCACGATACCGGCGAGAAATCTGGTGTATCTACCGTTGTCCGATCACGTGGGCGTCTCGCAAAAGATCCAGGATCCTGAGCAACGCGAACGACTCAAAGCGACGGTCAGCGCCGCCAACGAAGATGGCAATGGTGGGTTCATCATTCGCACCGCGGCGGAATCGGCGACTGCCGACGAACTGATAGCCGATATCAAATTTCTGAAAAAGATTTGGGGCCGGATCCAAACCCGGATCGATAGCGGCGCCGAATACGGCCTCATTCACGAAGACATCGCATTGCCAATGCGCACGATGCGTGACCTCGTATCCGAGAATATCGAAAAGGTACGTATCGACTCGCGCGAAATGTTTCAAAAGGCCGAGATTTTTGCCCGCGATCTGATTCCGGAAGTCGCCGATCGTATCGAATACTATCCCGGCGAACGGCCGGTATTCGACTTGTATTCAGTGGAAGACGAGATTCAACGAGCGTTGCAAAAAACTGTACCGTTGAAGTCTGGCGGGTATCTCGTCATCGATCAGACCGAGGCGATGACCACGATCGACGTTAACACCGGCGGTTACGTAGGCCGGCGTAATTTGGCGGACACTTTATTTAAGACCAATCTCGAGGCAGCGCAAATGCTGGCTCGGCAGCTACGGCTGCGCAACATTGGCGGCATCATCATCGTGGATTTCATCGATATGGAGGACGCCGAGCATCGTCGTCAAGTACGTCGTGCGTTGGACAAAGGCTTGGCGCGGGACCGCACCAAGACGCTGGTCACGGAGATGTCACCGCTGGGGCTGGTGGAGATCACCCGCAAGCGCGCGCGGGAAAGCTTGGAACATCTATTGACCGAGCCTTGCGGAGTCTGTGGCGGCCGCGGCGTGTTGAAAACGCCGCAGACCGTCTGTTACGAAATTTTTCGGGAAATACTGCGCGAAGTTCGCCAATTCGACGCCAAGGAATATGTGGTGTTGGCTTCGCAGGTGGTCATCGATTTATTGCTTGACGAGGAATCGGCGGGGCTCGCCGACCTACAGACTTTTATCGGCAAACCCATCCGCTTGCAGGTCGAATCTGCATACCAACAAGAAACCTATGACATCGTGTTGATATGATGCGGCCGCCGCGGCTGATTTGTTTGATTCTGCTGGTTCTCCAACAAGTTAGGATTGGTGGAGTACTAGGCTTTAGGACTGGTGCGTGGCGGGTATACCGCCGGGACGGGTGGTGACCGGCGGCGAGGACTGGGCGGCGACCGTGTGCAAGGCGTCGAGGCTGCCCTCCAGTTCTTCGAACAGGTGTAGCGATTGTTCAAGGTCGTTATAGAACTGGTCAAATATGCTGTTGTCGTGAATGCGCATTACGGTGTCTCTGGAAATCTGTGTCAGTAATACATAATAGGAACGCAATCAGCCAGTGCTGGTCACGTTCGGACCAGTGGCGCCCTTGGCCGGATGTGCGGCGGACAGCCGTGACCAATGCCTAACGCACCGATAAATATTCCGATCCGCAGCAATGCCGAGCGAATCCGCCGTGGTCGCCGGACGCTGTGGTTTTTGCGCACCGCGGTCTGGCTTGTGATCACGGTGCCGGTGATCTTGATTATCGTGGCGTGGCTTGCGCTACCGCGATTGGCGGCCGGAAAGGCCGAGGCTGAAGCACTGCTCAGTAAGCGGATCGGCGTGCCGGTGCGTATGCAGAGTCTGGACGCCAAATGGGTGGGATTATCGCCGCAGATCGATGCCACAGCGCTGCAGATATATGGCGGCGATAGTGGCAAGGCCGTCATCACTCTCGATCGTTTGTCGGCACAACTCGACATTTGGCCACTGTTATCGGGGCGAATCCGCTTTCACGATTTGATTATTGAGCGGCCGGCGATGACCGTAACTCGCAGTGCTGACGGTCGTATCGTGGTGCTTAGCGATACCGCGCCGGCTGCGTCCCCGGCACAAATCGAAGGTTTCTGGAAATGGTTGTTGGACCAGGAGTCGGTGCGCATTCTGGATGGCAGATTGCGTTGGTATGATCGCAGCCTGCCCGATTCCAACATCACCTGGCGACACGTCGATCTCGCACTACAGCGTTACGCGGCCGGTTACCGGCTCGCCGTATCGACCCGGCTCGGTTCGCTGGGCGGCGGCGCGTTTTCCGCCGCTTTGCAGGTTTCGGGCGGACTCCCCGTGGCGAATCTTGAAATCGAAGGTACGTTTGCGATCCATGATTTGTCGACCGCGGTGTTGCCGCCGGTGTTGCAGGAATCGCTGCCGTTTAACCATGTTGAGGTACAGCGCGCCGAGCTCCAATTCGCTTGGCGTGACGGTCGTTTACAGACGTTAACGGGACCCGTGCGGTTGCGCAATCTGGACCTCAACATTGCGTCGCGTGGCGCGTTACAGATAGACGGACTCAGCGGTACGATCGACGCTACCTCCAGCGCATCCCGATGGCGCGTCGGCAGCGACAACATCAGCGTGCGTGCTGCGGATCGCGCATGGGACACTGGCCGCGTCGCGTTCACCCGTGCCGAATCGCGGAGTAATGTATCGATTGAGCACATCGATGTCGGCGAGGCTGTTCCACTGTTTTCCGCGCTGCTCGACGAGTCGGCGCGACAGCATTTAGTGGCAGCTAATCCGTCGGGCCGGTTGGAACCACTGGCACTGTCGTGGGTGGACGGTATCGACACCGATCGCGGGTTCAATATCGATACACGTTGGGTCAATGCAAGCATCGACGCAGCGGAGACATTACCCGGATTCGACAACGCGACGCTGACGCTATCGGGTTATCGTGATGGTGGATCCGTGGCAGTAGCGTTTGAAAATTCCGAGCTAACGTATCCGCGTTGGTTCCGGCAACCGATCGCGCTACGCGACGGTGCGGGCACGATTCAATGGCAGCGCCGCGATAGTGGCTGGAGTATCGATGGGACTGACATTGCGCTGAGTAACGCAACCGTGAGCGCCGCCGGGGGTTTTCAGTTGGCGCTACACGGAAGCCGCGAGCAGCCACCGCATCTGCGCCTTGATGCGACGTTCAACGATGGTTTGGTCGAGGGCGTTGCGACGGTGCTGCCGGTTGCGATCATGTCGGACAAACTGGTGGCGTGGCTCGAAGGCGCGTTGGTAGCGGGACGGGTGGACCGGGGCCAACTGCACATCGATGGCCCGTTACGAGGGTTTCCGTACGCCGATGGTGGGGGTGAGTTTACTGTCAGCGCGGAGATTGAAGCCGGCGTGTTGGATTACGCCCCCGGTTGGCCGCGGCTTGAAGACGCCGCTCTCACGCTTCACGTGGACGCAGACACGATGCGTTTTGCCGGGCATTCCGGGAATATCGGCGGCCTGTCAATCGCAACCGCCAATGCCGAATTGGCAAATCTTAAACAAGAACCACGAACGCTGACAATAAACGGGACGTTGCTGGGTGCGGCGTCGCAGGAGCTTGCGTTTTTGGAGGACGGACCATTGCCTCTGGATGTGTTCCAAAAACTCGATATCGGCGCGACGGGCGACGGCAGCTTGGCGTTGGAGTTGAACGTGCCGTTGGCGTCGGTGCGTGACACGACGTTAACTGGCCGTTATGAATTTGACGGCAACGATGTGGATATCCCTGGTGCCGTTACGCTCTCTGCGGTAGACGGCGCGCTGGAGTTCACGCATGAACAGGTGACCGCGTCGTCGATCGCGGCGACGTTGTACGGTGAACCGGTGTCGTTGGACATTCGTACAATTCGCCCGCGGCCGGATTTGGCGCTGGGCATTAGCGCCCGTGGCAACGCACGGGTGGCCGCGCTGCCCTGGATTATTGAGCCGTTACTCGGTCACGTTGAAGGCACCACCAAATGGCGCGGAGAGATCGAGATCGCCGATGGCGGTTGGCGCCTCGAGGTGGAATCCGAATTGGTCGGTGTGAGCAGCGAATTGCCCGCGCCGCTGGCCAAGCCCGCTGAGGCCGCGATGCCGTTCAACGTGACCATCGCGCATGTGCCGGAAAACGGGGCGCGCGAAATAAACATTGCTGCCGGTCCGGGCTTTAAGGCCGCGTTGGAATTGATGGCCGATGCGGGACCGTGGCGGCTGCAACGCGGCCATGTCGTTATCGGGGCCGCGCCGGTGCAGTTACCGCCGAGATCGGAAATACTGGTCGAAGTGAGCACGGAGCATTTGGACGTCGATGCTTGGTTGGCGGTGCCGTCGACCGACGCCGATGCCGATTCGGTTGTCGCAGATCCGTTGCCCGTGGCACGACGAATCAGCGTGGATGTCGATTCCGCTCGTTGGTTCGGGCGCGATCTCGAGGCACTGCGGTTCGACGCGCGGCGTGATGCGACGGCGGCATGGACGGTCGATATCGACGGCGACCACGCGCGTGGCGAGATCACGGTCACGCCCGATGGCCGCAGCGGGACGATGCTCGCCCGTCTCGATTTTCTCGCCTGGCCGAAATCCACTGCTACGGCCACGGACACTAACGGCCCCGATCCGCGCCGCTTGCCCGATGTGACTGTAACGGCAGATCGATTTCAATACGGCGATATGCAGCTCGGGCGTGTCGAAATGCGTGCCTATCCCGACGTTCACGGTTGGATATTCGAGAAGATCGCGGCGACCCGCCCCGAGTCGACGTTTTTAGGTAACGGTCGCTGGCGTTACGCAGATGACGGTCACCGCACCGATCTCGACATATCGCTAGACAGTACCGACTTCGGAGCGACCGCGGCGGCGCTGGGTTACGCAGGGCACCTCGCAGGCGGTAGTGGACGTATCGACGCGTCGTTGAAATGGCAAGGTGCCCCGGCTGATTTTGCGCTAGCGCAACTCGACGGCAGTTACTCGTTACGAGTAAAGAAAGGTGAATTCCTGCAGGTCGACCCCGGCACGGGCAGGTTGTTGGGATTGTTCAATATCGATGCCGTGGCGCGTCGCCTCATATTGGATTTCAGTGACGTATTTGGAGACGAATTTTCGTTCGATCAACTGAAG
Source organism: Arenicellales bacterium (assembly GCA_964194565.1). GTDB lineage: Bacteria > Pseudomonadota > Gammaproteobacteria > Arenicellales > JAOTWM01 > JAOTWM01. The sequence continues at coordinate 4,947 of CAXMMZ010000065.1, read as the reverse complement.
GGCAATGGTCGAATCGAGAGTGGTGATCTCTATTCAGACGGATTTCTCCTGATCGGTCCCTCGGCGCTGATCGAGTTGGCGGGACGCACAGGCTTGGCTGCCGAAGACTATGACCTGGACATGACCGTGGCGCCCGCGATTGCGGGCAACCTCGGATTGGTAGGGGCGCTCGCCAGCGCCAGCGCGGGCGCGGTACTATTGGTGGCGCAACGCTTGTTTAAGAAGCAACTGGCAAAGTTGATTCATTATAAGTATGAAATCACCGGGCCGTGGGCAACGCCCACGGTAACGCGCATCCATCGATTGCCGGATGCACCGGCCAATGGGCTGGGGGCGGATCCCGATCGGGGCAACTGAATCAGGGGCGCTGGGTATACGACCCTCGGCATCGGGGTGACACGCTGCGCCGTCGCGCGGGACATAATTTGAAGTGGGGTAGAAACGCAGAATATGGCGATTAACATTTGTCGCGTTGCGGCATTGCAAATGACGTCCGGGCCAAATGTCGCGGACAACTTAAACATCACCGCGACATTACTCGATGACGCCGCGAAGCGGAGCGCGCAGATTGCCGTGCTGCCGGAAAATTTCTCGATCATGCCGGGAAATGATCGCGACCGTTTGGCGGCGGCCGAAACCGAGAAGGGTGGGCCGGTGCAGTCGTTTCTCGCGAATTACGCGAAACGGCTCGGTATGTGGATCGTGGCTGGCAGTGTGCCAATGAAATGCAGCACTGTCGGTAAAGTGCGTAGCGCGTGTTTTGTATTCGATGCCAACGGCGATATCGCAGTGCGCTACGACAAAATTCACCTGTTCGACGTGCAGCTCGATAACGGTGAAGCCTATCGCGAATCGTCGTACATTGAGCCCGGCGCCGAGCCGGTTGTGATCGACACGCCGGCGGGCCGGCTTGGGGTCACGATCTGCTACGATGTCCGTTTCCCGGAGATGTATCGTAAGCTGACCGATCTGGGCGCGGAGTGGTTTGCAGTGCCGTCGGCGTTTACCGCGACGACCGGCCACGCTCACTGGGAAGTGTTGCTGCGCGCCCGCGCGGTGGAAAACCTGGCCTATGTGGTGGCGCCCGCGCAGGTGGGATTGCACGCCAATGGCCGCCGCACGTACGGCGATAGCATGATTATCAGTCCATGGGGTGAAGTGCTGTCGCGGCTTAAGCGGGGCAGTGGCGTGATTGCCGCGGATCTGGACCCAGGTCGCGTCGGCCAAACCCGTAAAACCTTTCCGACCATATCGCACCGGCATTTCGCCGTGTCATGAACGCGTTGGTCGCGACTCTGTCGCGCCCACTGCGTCGCCTTGCCCGACGGAGTGATTGCGACCTATTCCGTCCGGATTGCGAGCCGGGCGGTTGATTGTCGACGGCCGCGACCGCACTATATCGATGATTCGATAGCTACTGGAGTATGTATGAGTAATTCCCTCGAAACCGCTCGTTCCACGTTGCTGGAGCCCACCGGTATCACCGAGCAAGATATCGATCGTGTGCTAGGGCAGATCATGGATCGTGACGTCGACTACGCCGATTTGTATTTTCAGTATTCGCGCCACGAATCGTGGTCGCTGGAGGAAGGTCAGGTCAAATCCGGCGCCCACAGCATTGACCAAGGCGTCGGTGTGCGCGCGGTCAGTGGCGAGAAGACCGGTTTTGCGTACTCCGACGAATTCTTGTTACCGGCATTATCGGACGCGGCCGACGCGGCCCGCGCTATTGCGCGCCAATCCGGTACATCTCATACACAACCGATTGTTTGGCAACGTGGTGGCGGCGTCGCGTTGTACACCCCGGCCGACCCGTTGGCGAGTATTCCCGACGAGGATAAAGTTCGGCTTCTCGAGCGCGTCGAGCAGGAGGCCAGGCGTCAAGACGCCCGGGTCACACAAGTCATGGCGAGCCTGGCCGGGGTCCACGAGGTGGTCATGGTAGCGCGCAGTGACGGTGTGATGGCAGCTGACATACGGCCGTTGGTGCGACTCAATGTCACGGCGATCGTCGAACAGGACGGGCGCCGTGAACAAGGCAGCGCGGGCGGTGGCGGGCGTTTCACCTATCGTTATTTTGATGAGGCCGATCGCTGTCTCGAATACGCCCGCGAGGCGGTACGCCAGGCCTTAGTCAATCTGGATGCGGTTGAGTCACCGGCCGGTACGATGCAAGTCGTATTGGGCCCGGGGTGGCCAGGGATTTTGCTGCACGAAGCCATCGGTCACGGTCTGGAGGGTGACTTCAATCGCAAAGGTACCTCAGCATTTTCCGGGCGAGTTGGCGAACGCGTCGCAACGCCGCAATGTACCGTTGTGGACGACAGCACCATCGCCGACCGGCGCGGATCGTTGAGTGTTGACGACGAAGGTACTCCCGCGCAGAACACGGTGCTGATCGAGGACGGAATTCTCAAGTGCTATATGCAGGATATGCTGAACGCAAGACTCATGGGTGTCGCCCCCACCGGTAACGGCCGTCGCGAGTCGTTCGCGCATCTGCCGATGCCGCGCATGACCAATACCTACATGCTGGCGGGCAAATACGACCCGAATGAAATTGTTGCTTCGGTTGATAAGGGGCTGTATGCGGTCAATTTCGGCGGCGGGCAGGTCGATATCACATCCGGCAAGTTCGTATTCTCCGCGAGCGAGGCGTATTTGATTGAAAACGGTAAGGCCACACGGCCGGTTAAAGGCGCAACTCTGATCGGTAACGGCCCCGACGTATTGACCCGGGTCAGCATGGTTGGTAACGACTTACAGCTCGATCCCGGGGTCGGCACCTGTGGTAAAGACGGCCAAAGCGTGCCGGTCGGGGTCGGTCAGCCAACAATGCGCATCGACGGACTCACCGTCGGCGGAGTAGAAATCTGATTATGTCCGATAGCGGTTCGCAAACGCTGCGCCGTGGTGAGGCTGCGGCCGACGGCACCGATGCGCCGCTGATGCGCGTCATCGATTCGGCCCTGCACGATGCTAAACGACAGGGCGCGACTTCCGCCGAAGCAGCAGTGAGCCGCGGCCAAGGTATGTCGGTCAGTGTGCGACTAGGGGACGTCGAAACGGTCGAGTACAACCGTGACAAAAGTCTAGGGATCAGCGTTTATATCGGCCATCGCACCGGCTCGGCCAGCACCTCGGATTTTAGCGACGCGGCGATACGGGATACCGTGCGTGCGGCCTGTACGATCGCAAAGAACATGGCCGAGGATCCGTATAACGGTTTGGCGGATGTCGAGCGCCTGGCTACGGAGTTTCCGGAGTTGGATCTGTATCATCCTTGGGATCCGAGTATGGATACGGCGTTGGAACTCGCCACCCGCACCGAGGACGCCGCACGCGGAGCCGATTCACGCATTACCAATTCCGAGGGTGGGTCCGTATCGAGTCATTCCGGTACGCATGTCTACGCAAATTCCCTGGGATTTTGCGGCGCAGTGCATAGCACAAGCCACAGTATCAGCTGCGCGGTGGTGGCGAGTTCGCAGGCCGGTATGCAACGCGATTATTGGTACAGTACCGCGCGCGATGCCGCCGAGCTCGAGGCGCCAGAGCAGGTGGGTGAAATCGCTGCACAGCGCTCGGTGCGCCGTCTCGATGCGCGCCAGCTCGGTACGCGTCAAGCGCCTGTCGTCTACGAAGCACCGGTGGCCGGCAGTTTGTTATCGCATTTAGTGAGTGCGGTTCGCGGTTCTAACCTATATCGCAAGGCTACGTTCTTACTGGATCATATCGGCCAACCGGTATTTGCCGATTGGGTGCGCATCCACGAACAACCACATCTGCCCAAAGCCAGCGGCAGCGCAGCGTTCGATAGCGAAGGCGTTGCCACGCAAGCGCGCGACCTGGTGAGCGCTGGCGTGTTGCAAGGGTATGTGCTGGACTCGTATTCGGCACGCAAGCTGGGGTTGTCCACCACCGGCAATGCCGGGGGTGCGCATAACCTTACTTTCGAATCGGGCCCGTTGGATTTGCCCGCGTTGTTACAGCAAATGGGCGAAGGGTTGCTGGTGACCGAGCTCATCGGATTCGGGGTGAATACCCTGACCGGTGACTACTCGCGGGGGGCCGCCGGGTTTTGGGTGGAAAATGGTGTGATCCAGTATCCGGTGGAAGAGATCACGGTGGCCGGCAATCTAAAGCAGATGTTTCGCAATATCGCCGCGGTGGGCGCCGACCAGGATCGGCGCGGCAATATCCGTAGCGGTTCGATACTCATCGAAGATATGACCATAGCCGGGGCCTGATTCCGGGTGCCGATGGGCGTGAATGCGCGATATAATCCGCGCTCGAATCATGACCGATCTTGATCTGCCCCCAGCCATGCGTTCGCCGCGGTGCGGGGGCAGAGTCATTTTGGAGAAAGCATTATGCCGATATACGAATACCAGTGTGAATCCTGCGGCCACGAACTCGAGGCCCTGCAAAAGGTTTCGGATGAGCGGCTGGTGTATTGCCCAGAGTGCGGCGAGGCCACGCTAAGAAAACTGGTGTCGGCCGCTGCGTTTCGGTTGAAGGGGACGGGTTGGTACGAAACCGACTTCAAGAACCAGGGTAAAGGCGAGAAGAAAACCGAAAGCACGGATAACGAGTCCGAATCCAAGGACACCAAGACCGAATCCAAGGACACCAAGACCGAATCCAAGGACACCAAGACCGAATCCAAGGATTCAAAGACCGATGGAAAAAATTCGGAATCCAAAGACACCAGCAGTAAAGCGAAGCCCGTGAAATCGGAGTCGCCGAAAAACGCCCCGGCATCGTGACGCCGTCGCGCGTTCTATTGTCCTATCGTCTAGTCTAAATTCGGCGACCGATATGCGCAGTCATTTGTGTGGCGTCATCACCGACGCTGAATTGGGCGCGACGGTCACGTTATGCGGTTGGGTACAGACTCGGCGCGATCACGGCGGTGTTATCTTTATCGACTTGCGCGACCGCAGT
>CAXMMZ010000064.1:0-2094 GCA_964194565.1 Arenicellales bacterium | reverse complement strand
GCGGTTCGCGTCAACCCCGATGTGGACCCGATCACTCACCCTTATATCGCCACCGGACTGCAGGAAACCAAGTTTGGCGTGCCCATCGATGCCGCCGTGGAGCTGTATCAGCGCGCCTCACAGCACCCGCGAATCGAAATTACCGGGGTCGCCTGCCATATCGGCTCGCAACTGACGGACGTCGGCCCGTACACCGAAGCCGTAGATCGCGTACTCGCACTCATCGATCAATTACAGCGCGTCGGAATCGTGCTGCAGCATGTCGATTTAGGTGGCGGGCTCGGCATTCGCTATCGCGACGAGCAACCGCCATCGCCGGCGGCGTACGTCCAAGCACTAATCGCGCGCTTCAAACAACGGGCCACGCACATACCGATTTCGATCGAGCCGGGCCGCGTCATAGTCGGTAATGCCGGCATTTTGTTGACCCGGGTTGAATACCTTAAACACGGCAAGCCTAAAAATTTTGCGGTCGTGGACGCGGCGATGAATGACCTGCTACGCCCCGCACTGTACCAGGCCTGGCAGGAGATCGTGGCGGTAGAGATCGACCCGGACGCGCCTACCCGGCCTTACGATGTCGTCGGACCCGTCTGCGAGACCGCGGACTCACTCGGCTTGAACCGCGAACTCGCAATTCAGCCCGGTGCTCTACTTGCAATCCGCTCCGCTGGCGCCTACGGCGCCGTAATGAGCTCAAACTACAACACCCGGCTGCGGGCACCCGAAGTGTTAGTGGACGAGGACCGATTTAGCGTCGTGCGGCGGCGCGAAAGCATCGACGACGTGTTGCGAAATGAAAGCCCGGAAGGCTTTTGAGCGGTTTAATCGATCGATATACTGTCCGGCCGCTGTCGGCAATAAGTCTCCTTGATTCGCCACAGCGCGAGGATTCCGGCAACGGCGGCGACCGGTAACACCGACATCGCTAACCGGTGGTCACCCGCGCTATACATTCGGGCTCCATCGAGCAAACGCCCGCTCCACTGCGCGTCGAGCAATATCCCGATGATGGGTTGGAACAACGCGCCACTGCCGACTACTGCCATGTTGATGATGCCGATAGCACGCCCGGCCGTGGCGGATCGGCTGTGCTCGCGGCCCACCGCGAAAGCGAGTAATAGACTCGACGAACCAAACCCTAGTAAAAACACCGCGGCCGATAATACGGCGAGCGGCATACGCGGCACATAGATAACGACAATAAGCATTGTGGCACACAAAACGCTCCCGGCCAGCATCACCGGTTTACGACGCTGCATGCGATCCGAGCACCAACCCAAAAACAACGCGCCGATGGCGGATCCCACGAACACCAGGGATATACTGCTCGCCGCGGTGGTTCGCTCGACCCCGTAAGCCGTCATGATGAACGGCACGCCCCATAGCCCCGCGAACGCCAACAACGGGCCGGTCATAGCGAGTCCAAACAATGCGGCCCACCAGATTTGTGTATTTCGAAGCACATCGCCAATGTTCACGGCCACCCTGACCGCGCTCGCTACCGGTCGCTTACGATCCCTGGTTACAACGACAATACATACGGCTAAGACCACTCCGACGAGCGCTAATGACTCCATAGTGGCGCGCCACCCTGATACTGCAACCGCCACCGCCAACGGCGCCTGTGCCAACACCCCGCCTGCCATACCCGCCACCTGTCCGACGCCGCCGAGCATCGCAAACCGCGTTGGAAACCGCTGACCCACAATCGCTAACAGGCCGGGCCAGCTGAACGCACAACCGATTCCGATTAGAAACCGTCCGAAATATGCGCCGCTTAGCGTCTCGGCCCCCGCGAAAATATAGCTACCGGCTGCGACCGTCAGACACGCGACTGCCAGTAGCCAACGCGTGCCCAATGCATCCAACAAGACTCCGATCGGAATTTGCATCGCCGCGTAGATATACAGGTAGATAGCCGAAAGATTACCCAACAACGCGGCGCCTACCGCAAATTCCCGCATCAATTCGTTTACCATCACCGCGGGCGAGACCCGCAGCAAAAAACCGTAACCGAAAAACAAACATGCCAACCCGACTGCGGCAACGCCTCGCAGATCGGACCCGAACACGCTAGCCCGCATAGGGAAC
>CAXMMZ010000063.1:0-8681 GCA_964194565.1 Arenicellales bacterium | reverse complement strand
ATGCAAAGCGGATCGCCGTTACATCCAATACACAGAGGATTACCCTCACACTGAATGCATTGTGCATCACCATTACATTGATCACATAGCGGGTCGGCATTGCATTGTATACATAAAGGATCCCCGTTACACCGAATGCAGAGCGGATCGTCATTGCATTGAATGCAAAGCGGATCGCTGTTACATCGAAGACACAAAGGATCACCATTGCACTGAATGCATCGTGCATCACCATTACATTGAACACATAGCGGGTCGCCATTACACTGGATACATAACGGATCCCCGCTACACTGAATGCAGAGCGGATCGCCAAGGCATTGAATGCACAAAGAATCCCCTTGACATTGGGTGCAGAGCGGATCGCCCTGGCATTGGTAACAACTGGGATCGCCATTACACTGCAGGCAAATAGGATCGCCTTGACATTGGATACATACCGGATCACCGGCGCAATTTAAAAACTCGTCGTAGATTTCCTGCAAGACGGGGGTATTTAATGAGTTAAGTAATTGGTCCAATTCCTGGTCGTCCTGCCAAAGGAAATTTCTAAAGAAGGAAGAGGGAAGTTTGATCACTTCACATCCATCGAGATCTCCATTGCTAAGCCCTGCGTAACCGGACGGCACGTTGGGGGTATCGGCACAGTCAAGCAACACGGTGACCCCTTCATTGACCAATACAAACAGACTTTTCCCCTGATCGAGCTTCTCGAACAGCTCGCCTAAAAGTTGATAAATCAGTGCACAGTCGGATTCACTAAGGCAGAGCTGCAGATCGAATTGGGTGCCACGAACTCCGATCGACCCGAGTGGCGTTTCAACATTAAACCGATCCGGCTGCTGTTTCGCGACCTGCCCGGTAATCACTTTGAGTCCACCTTTCAGGAGTTCTGTTAAAATTTCCTGATCCGACTCCTCATTGTTGACACGTTTGATACGAAATTCGGTATTCGGTTTGAGCGTGAACTTTGTCTCATCAATTAAGGCAATGACGGCGTATCCATTCTTTTTAGAACTGAGTAAATCACCCTGATAAACCGGATCGCCGGTCCTGAGCGGATGTGCGTCGCTATTTTCGTTTTCGATGTTTACTGCGCCTACCACGAATTTTGCCTGACCAACTGGGTCACTGGCGGCCCAGCTCGGTAAATGCAGGGTAAATAGGAGTGCAACGATGGCTCCCCAGAAATTTTTCATTTTGGCTTTGTCAGGTTTAGAAAACGTAAGCAATGTTCATCCCCCACGTGCTGCGGCGGCTATCAGGGTCAATATCTGAGAAATCAGTCTGGTCGAGTCGGTAGGCTATTGTTGCCGAGATATGCTTGGTGAACTGTCTCGATAGCGAGGCAGAATAACCCACACTTTTGGCATCTCGATTTCCAGGCCCGGCAAACTCGTGATAGTCATCATCCTGCCATAAAGTTAATATCCGAAGGCGGAAATCCCGAGGTAGAAAAAAATAGCCGAATAACCTGATCCCATTGGACTCCCTGCTTAAATTGACGCTGTCTGAGTCGATATCACTAATAACGATACCGGCACCCAATTCGATATTGCGCTGGTTAAAAAAATAGCTGTGGTCAACGCCGATGGTATTTCTTTTTTGTCTGGATAAATTAAAGTTAGGATTAAAGCCCAGGAAATCCCGAAAGCTGTCCTGCCCCACAGTGAGATAAAAATAAGTCGAAGTGTTCTCAACGAATCCGATGCGGGAGCCAAAGTGACCAGCCAGACCATCGCTATAAGGTCTATGGTCAAACTCGGTTTCCTGATAACGCAAGCCGATCGAATAGGTGACGGGTTTTCCCGCGATGATTGACTGGAGTTGAAAATTGCTGTTGATACTCCATCGCATCAGGTCATCTTGTGCAGAAGGACTTCCGCTTTGGTTAGATTGATAGACCGAGGCGCCAACAAGCCCGGTCCAACGATGATTCCTCAGGAAGTAATAACTGCTGTACAGATACACATTGTACCGGGTATCAGCAGTTTCATTGGCAGCGAACGAATCAGGTGAGTCGATATCTTCAGTAAAACCGGCAAACACATACGTGCTCCATTTTTTTGGAGCGCCCGGTATAAGATTGCTAAAACGCTGTTTGGCAATGACATTCAGATAAGTTTCCGCCAATTCGGCATACTTGGAATCTTTTGCTAGTAGTATCACCTGTTCAAAATGTTGTGTGGCCAGATCGCTTTGCTGCTGAGTATAATAGATGGTGCCGAGATGATAGTGGCTTGAAACTGAATTGGGGGAAATAAGAATCAGCTCCTGTAATATCTCAATTGCCTGTTGATGTTGCCCCAGTCTCTCACGACAGATTGCCTGATAACGTTTGATATCCAGGTTATCCGGATATTTATTTCCCAGTTGATCAAACTCATCAAGCGCCAACTGATAATCTTTACTGATAAATGCCTGCGCGGCTTTGCTGTTTACCAACACAAAGTCATCTGCCAACGCTGCTGTGTGGGATAAAATGAGCGACAGGAACAGCGCATATAAGCACAGAGTGCACGGGGTGTAGAAGGAATGCGTTTTTATTCGATCGGGCAACCGAATGATTGAGCGAATGGTGAGCTTTTTCACAACTCTTGCCCGTTATTCAAGGTTTAAGATTCTTCATGATTCATAGAGCCGAGATAAGACGCATAAATTTATCAGACTCATCAATAAGTATAGTAAGTATAAAGCCCCTGATTATCTGAACGAAGCCTAACAATCAGGCTGTTAGGGGGAGCGAAAATATCCTCGAGTCGGGTCCGATTCCGATCAATGTAGCGTAAGTCTACCCGTTGTCCAATGAGAGTGCGTTAATTTTTTAGGTTTCCCCCAGACCGAGCACGAAGTGGCCGGCACGATGCGCAAGTAGTCGTTGCGTCCTGAGAGGCGGAAGACGACGCCCAGCTATTCCGTAAGGCACTCGAAGACCGATACAGAGACCTCGCCAAACAAGTCATCGAGAAGGTGCTTAATCCATCGTAAACAGTGGCACTGACCGAAACACTGCTGCAACGTCACTGTGACGAAAATGTGACGTACTCCAGTCACAACCTGTCCATTCCAGTCACGTTTGAGTGGGATTGGCGTACGTAACTTGTTGAGAAATATTGAATTTAATTGAGTGATTCGAACTCATAATGCCGGGGTCGGTGGTTCGAATCCACCCATAGCCACCAGCTAAAACAAGGTCCATACCGGGCACATGGGTAACACTTTATACCGAAGACATAGGTAACAGTTTCGGCATGAAGGGGTTATCTGCCGGTTCTACACGATTCTCATCTTCGTCAAAGAATCCTAAATCGAATTGCCACAGCCGCACGCACATTGTCCGGTGCAAGGTGTGCGTATTTCTCTGTCATCGTCACCGTGCTGTGACCGAGCAGGTCGCGTACTCACCGATCTGCTCGGATATGACGATGCCGAATTTGCCGAGTTGGCCGCGTCGGGCGTCATCGCGATCAATCCGCAATCGCAATGACGCGTCTCCGCGCCGCATCGACCTCGCGCGGCGTGTCGATGTCGAACAGCACTCCGGAATCGGGCATTGGCACATCGCGTACTGTCGACTGGTGTCGTTCCAATAATTCTTTTGCGCCCACGTCACCGGTGAGTTGCCCGATTTCAGCAAAACAACGCTGCGGCCACAAAACCGGGTTGCCGCGCTCACCTGCGTAGTACGGAACGCAAATCGAATGTCTCGGTATGGAATCAAATGCGGTCAGTAATCTATCAATATGTATCTTGTTGACCTTCGGCATGTCGGCCAAACACACCAACACGCCGTCTGTGTCCTGCAGCGCGCGCAAACCAGCTCGCAACGATGTACTCAGGCCGGCGGCATAGTCGGGGTTGAATTCGAATCGGACCGACCGGTCCTGCAGCGCGGTCTCGACACGCTCGCGGTCGTGTCCGGTCACAACGATTATCTCGGTTAGTGCCGCCGCGCCGATGTTTTCGACGACGCGCTCGATCATTGGTTTACCGCCGAGACTCAATAGCAATTTATTGGCCGCCCCCATGCGACGGGATCGGCCCGCGGCGAGGACCAGTGCCGCTACGCGGCTCGGCGGATCTGAGCCCATAGCGGTGCGCTGGTTAATCCGATGGGCGTGGTGAGTCCGGGCGGCGCAACGTTTGGGTGATCTCCGCCATGATGGCAATCGCGATCTCTGCCGGTGACGCGGCGCCGATGTCCAGCCCGACCGGGCCGCGGATGCGTCGCAATTCGATATCGCTGAAGCCATGTTCGCGCATCCGTTCGAGCCGCGCCGCATGAGTTCTGCGGCTGCCCAGTGCGCCGATGTAAAACGCGTCCGAGCGTAACGCGATGGACAGAGCGGGGTCATCCAGTTTTGGATCGTGGGTCAATGCCACCACGGCGGTGCGGTGATCGATTTGGAGTTTCGGCATCGCCCGGTCCGGCCACTCGGTAATGATGTGTGTATTTGGAAATCGCTGCTCGTTGGCGAAGGCGCGCCGCGCGTCGATTATCGTGATTTGGTAGCCGAGTTGTGCCGCGATCGGTGCCGTGAATTGAGCGATATGCACGGCGCCAACGATAATTACCCGCAGCGGCGGGTTGTAGGCCTGGATAAACACGCGTCCTTGATCGGACTCGATTAGGACGTTGCGGTCCGAGCGTAATGCCAGCTCGGCCTCACGTTGATATCGTGCCGCGAGTTTGTTCGCGGGCGGCGTACCATCGGCAAAGTACAGCGCGTGTTCGAGAGGCTCGAGTCGAGTAATCACGACTGCGGCGCGACCGGCCGAGCGCGCCTCCAAGATTTCGGCCAGTAACGCTGTTTGCATCGAAACCGCTTTTAGCCGCCGGCTGGACCGATCACCGGTTCGACAAATATTGTGACCTTTCCGCCGCACGCCAATCCAATTTCCCATGCGTCGTCATTGGACACGCCGAATTCGAGCGTCTTCGCATTTCCACTGCGAATTACGTCGAGGGCCTCGGTCACGACTGCGCCTTCTACACAGCCGCCGGATACCGATCCGGCGAATTCACCCGCCTCATTGACAACGAGCTGACTGCCTGCAGGGCACGGCGACGAGCCCCAAGTCGCGACCACGGTTGCCAACGCGACATTGTGCCCATCCTCCGACCACGAAACGGCGGTACGTAACGGATCATCGACTCGGAGTGTCATTCATTGCGGCCCTGCATCGCGAACACTGTACACCGGTATTGACCGCGGTCAAGGAGTGCGTGCAATACGCTAAGCACCGACTCAAAATTTGCCGTTATTCTCGTAGTCCATATTATTAACGGCTGAGTTAATGACGAGGGCAACACCAGGGAGAAGATTTACGACGTGGCCGGGAGTGGTGAGCGCAAACTCGGGCGCGAGAAAAAATTACCGCCAGTGGACGGCGCAGTAAAATTGAAGACTTAGGAACGGGCCTAAACGTCACCAATCTGGTGAACGTCAGCCGATTGAAACGACGATTGCTGGAGAGGAATAGCAAGGACGCAAGAGTGTGATGCGTATTTGTCATGCGGGTCTACTTACGATGCCAAATACTTCCCCGAATTACGTTATTCCACGCAACTGTGTCGCTTGATTGACGCGTTTCAATCATATGATTATATACTCTATACTTCTAATTCTTATCATTCACAACCGCAAACCGAGCAGGAGCGCTCAATGCCAATTCAAAAATTCCGGTCCCGACTTGCTGCAGCATTAACGGGTCTTTTGCTCATCGCTCCGAGTGCCCCGGTATCAGCAACAGAACCTGGCTGGTACGGTGGTTTTTCAGCAGGCGAATCGGAAATCACGGACACTGACGTCGTCAGCGATCTTTGTTCTATTGGTTTCGTGACCTGTAACGACGCTAATAATGATACCGCCTGGCAGGCGATTGTCGGTTATCAGATCAACAACTACATTGGCATCGAAGGGGCGTACTTCGATCTGGGATCGCCCTCGCTGGGGGTGTCGGCGCCTGTGGCCGCCAATGCAACCGTCGAAGTGTCCGGGGTGAGCATTTCCGCGCTGCCCCAAATCCCTATCGGCAGTATCGGTGGGATCTTTGGCCGGCTAGGGATAGCCGCGGGAGACGTGGAAGGGACCGCTGCCGTCCCGTCCCTGGGCCTTTCCGAAACAGAGAGTGCGAGTGGGGCAACTATCATTTTTGGTGCGGGTGGTGCAATCAACATTAGCCGCAACGTCTCCGTTCGAGCGGAATGGACACGTTACGCCATTGATGAAACTTTGCGCCTCGCGAATAGCGACATCACCACACCTGATATTGATGTGTTTTCAGCGACGTTCATCTTCAGGTTCCGCTAAAGGTAGTATATGAAGGGCGTAGCCCCGATGGGCCGACTCAATCGCGACTGAGTCGCACTTAATCGTAGTGACCGCTAACTGGGAGGCCAACAGTAAAATTCGCTGGACGGCGCCAGTCGCTCGGTCGAAACCGCCGGCCGGGAACAGACACAACCGCTCCAGCTTACGGTGTTGGTGCCAGAGCGAGCCGGTACGGTTTGCAAAGCGCAATGTTTTTCGACCTGCCTGATGGCCGACGGCCGTGGCCGGGACGCGAACGTCAGCAATTGCAATAACGCCCGGTTGCTATCTGACGTCGGGCGGCGGACAATTCCGTCGTCCTTTCCGATACCTTGGGTGACATTAGCTCCGTGGACACCGATCAACTCGAACGCTATAGCCGTCAGATACGCTTGCCGCAGATCGGCGAATCGGGGCAGCAGCGGTTGTTGGACTCGCGTGTGTTGATCATCGGCGCTGGTGGGTTGGGTTCGCCGGTGTCTATGTATCTCACGGCCGCAGGTGTCGGGCATCTCGTGCTCAGCGATTTCGATCGGGTCGATGAATCGAATTTGCAGCGGCAGATCGTGCACCGCAATGACAATATCGGTAAACACAAAGCCGACTCTGCCGCCGAATTGCTCAAGGAGCTCAACCCACGGGTCCGGGTGGACGCCGTCAACTATGAGCTTGATGGCGATGAATTGTTGACGCACGTCGGCCTGGCCGATGTCGTCGTCGATTGCACCGATAACTTCCCATCGAGATTTACGCTGAACCGAATGACGCTTGCTACTGGCACGCCGTTTGTCTCGGGCGCCGCGATTCGCTGGCAGGGCCAGGTCGTGACGTTTTTGCCGAGCGAGGTCGCGAGTCCGTGCTATCGATGTTTATATCCCGATGAAAGCATCGAGGCCGCGACCTGTGCCGCGGAAGGGGTGGTGGCGCCGTTGGTGGGGGTGATCGGTAGCATGCAGGCGTTGGAAACCCTGAATATTCTGCTCGGCGTCGGCTCCCATTTGGCGGGGCGTTTATTGATGTTCGACGGTATGACGATGGAATGGGAGGCCATTAACCTGCCGAAGAACCCGGCCTGTCCGGCCTGCTCCGACAGGGTTGCGGCCAGTGCGGCCGCGCGCCGTTAATCGAGACGCTCAGCCGTTGCACGGAACGCGTAGAAGTGATAATAAGACCCTATAAATTGTAGGTATTCGGATCGCGGTCGTATTCTGCGACCGGCGATAGGCCACACCAAGCAACTGGAGGACGAGGAGAGTAACGTATGTTGAAATCACTCCATATTAACCCGGATAAATGCACCGGCTGTTTACAATGCGAGCTGGCCTGTTCTTACGAAAACGAGGGTGTATTCAACCCGGCAAAATCCCGCATCAAGGTATTTACATTCCATCAAGAAGGCCGGTTTGTGCCTTATACCTGCACCCAATGCGATGAAGCCTGGTGTATGCAGGCGTGCCCGGTGGACGCCATCGTATTGAACCCTATGACGGGTTCCAAAGACGTGTTGGCCGATGTATGCGTCGGTTGCAAGGTATGCACCATCGCGTGCCCATTTGGCACCGTTAACTACAGCCAGGATACCGGCAAAGTGATTAAGTGCGATTTATGTGGCGGTAACCCCCAATGTGTGGAAGCCTGCCCGACGGCGGCGATCACGTACGTGGATGCCGACGCGACCGGTTTGGACCGGATGCGCACTTGGGCGGAAAAAACCGACAACGCCGCGACAGCGCGCGTGTAACTGGAGGATTAAGTTATGGCATGGGCGAAAAAAATATTGCGGGTAAACCTCACCGACGGCAGCATCGAGTCGGAGCCTTTAAATATGCAGTGGGCTCAGGAGTATCTAGGGCAGCGTGGATTGGCGACGCGTTATCTCGTTGAAGAAGTCGATCCGAAATGCGACGCGCTCGGCACCGATAATAAGGTCATCATGGCCACCGGGCCGTTAACTGGGACGATGGCATCGACCGGCGGGCGTTATTCGGTCATTACCAAGAGTCCACTCACCGGAGCCGTGGCGTGTTCCAACTCGGGCGGATTCATCGGCGCGGAAATGAAAATGGCCGGTTGGGATATGATCATTTTCGAGGGTAAAGCGGCGTCCCCGGTATACCTGCATGTCGAAAACGATAAGGCCAAACTGTTGCCGGCGGATCAGTTGTGGGGCAAGTCGGTTTGGGAAACCGATGAACTGATTCATAAGATTCACCAGGACCCGCAAATTCGCATTGCCTGTATCGGCCGCGCGGCGGAAGCCGGGTGTCTGTATTCGGCGGTGATCAACGATCTGCATCGTGCTGCGGGACGATCCGGTGTCGGTGCGGTGATGGCGTCGAAAAACCTAAAAGCCGTGGCGGTGCGCGG
>CAXMMZ010000062.1:0-2052 GCA_964194565.1 Arenicellales bacterium | reverse complement strand
TAATACGGATTCGTACCGGCAAATGTTGGGTGCGGTGCAAAATTTTCACGATCGCCACGAACTGCGCGAACAAGGCGGCGAAGACATGGCGTACCGCGTGGCCTTGATGGCGGAGGAGCTTGGCGAAATTTCGGCGTGCGTAACCAAAGGCAAAACCCTGGCGGCACTGCAGGAGGAATGCGCGGATCTACTGATCTTGTTGGTAGGGACCGCGATCGCTGCCGACTTCGATTTAAATAATGCGTTTTGGGAGAAAATGAAGAAACTGGATAGCCGTAGCGGGCGCCGCATCAGTGGTCGTATTCGGGTTTCGGATTTTTCATCGTAATAACTCCACTGGGTGAGGTCGATGTCGCACCCGACGCTCAAGGCGCGCGAGTGGGCCCGGGTGATGTTAGGCTAACCCAGACAATTGTGGACTAACAATATGGGCCTAGTCATCCTGGATCGCGACGGCGTCATCAACCACGACTCCGACGCTCACATCAAGTCGCCGGACGAATGGCGGCCGATTTCCGGTAGCCTGGAAGCCATCGCGCGGCTGTGCCGGGCGGAGTACAAAATCGTCATCGCCACCAATCAATCGGGGGTCGCACGCGGGCTGTTCAGTATCGATACGCTTAACCGAATCCATTCCCGCATGCTCGATCATGTTCACAAGAAAGGCGGCGCTATCGACGCGATCTTTTTCTGCCCGCATGACTCCGGCGACGGCTGCCAATGCCGCAAGCCTGAACCCGGCATGCTATTAGATATCGTCAAGCGTCTGAAAACGACGTTACACGGTGTGCCGTTCGTCGGAGATTCGGCGTCGGACTTGCACGCCGCGATCAATGCCGGTGCTCAACCCGTGCTGCTGTTGTCGGGCACGAACGAGTTTAATCTTATATCCGGACAACGAGTCACCACCGACACGGCACTCGCCGACGTTCCGGTGTTCCAGAATTTGGCGGCATTTGCCGACGCGTTATTGGAAGGGCGTCTGGAAACAAGCACGATAGCCTCAGAACGCAGAAGCTAGTCCGGACATTCACCAAGGCGGACCATGGACCAGGAATATTCTCAGTATTTGAACTGGTCAGCCCGCGTATTGAGATACGGCACCTGCGCACAGCTTGTCCTGTTCGGATGTCAGGAAAAATAGGGCGTCGTATTCGGCGCGGTCCTGCATGATCAATAGCTACCGCTATGTGTGGGCGGGGGATCGCACCGACTACTTAGCCCGATTTCCCCTGACATCCGAACCCTTCATGAATTATCCGGGCTAGCGATCGATGCGCGCGCTTCGTTCACTGCTGTTTGTCATCGGCCAGTCGGTCTCCGCTATTTTGTATTCGCCAATATCGATGTTGGCGTACCCGCTACCACCACTGCTTCGTTCGCGCATTATCGGTGGCTGGGCCCACTTTGCATTATGGTGGCTGCGGGTGACATGCAACCTCTCGTTCACGGTCCGCGGTCGTGAGAATTTACCGGACCAACCCGCAGTAATTTTATCGAAGCATCAATCCGCCTGGGAAACTATTGCCTTTCAGCTGATATTTCCGCCCCAAGCGTGGGTGCTGAAACGTGAACTGCTGTGGATCCCGTTTTTTGGATGGGGCCTTGCCGCATCACGGCCCATCTCCATCAACCGTTCCGCAGGGGCACGGGCCTTAGAGCACTTGGTTCGTGAGGGCACCAAACGACTTAACGAGGGCCGCTGGGTTGTGGTGTTTCCGGAAGGTACACGGATGCCACCCGGCCAACACGGCCGCTATAACCCCGGTGGTGCTATGTTAGCGGTGCACAGCGGTGCGCCGATCGTACCGGTGGCCCATAACGCCGGAGAATTCTGGCCACGGCGTGGCTTCCTGAAACAACCCGGCGTTATTACCGTAGTGATCGGACCGTGCATCGATGCCGTAGGGCGACGTCCGAAGCCGGTCAATAGCGAGGCGGAAGCATGGATCGAAGAAGCGATGCAGGAGATCGGTGGCCGCTAGGAGTATCGATGGGTATGCGATTGGCCTCGAGAGTGAGCGTGGCGGAATGACCGCGACACCGCGCTCG
>CAXMMZ010000061.1:0-13693 GCA_964194565.1 Arenicellales bacterium | reverse complement strand
GCAATATTATCGCCCGCATCGAAACTCAATTCGGTCCGGATGCCGGGATCGGTAGTGTCGAGGAGACGATCGTATTCTTGTTGGGCGCACTCTGGATTGTCCCGTAACGATTGCATGCGCCAGGTCGTTTCCGACCAGACTTGGTGCAATTCGGTGCGCGTCGCATCGAGGCAATACCCACCGTTTGTGCGCAGCACGATTCTATCGGTGCCGTTGCTGGTTCCGATCCGGTACGCATACGTGCCCACCCCGGCTGCCTGCAAATGTGCTTCGACTTCGTCGCGATGAGCCTGTGGGGTTTGAACGACGGCCCCTAACTCTTCGCAAAACAACGCCGACACGACGTCTCCGGGTAATACGTCGAGGTCGATATTCACCCCGGTGCGACCGGCGAATGCCATTTCGCATAACGTCGTGAGTAATCCACCGTCCGATCGGTCGTGATACGCCAGCAGTAAGTGGGCCTTGCGCAGCGCTTGTATCGATTTATGGAAATCAATAAGTAATTGCGGATCGTCTACATCCGGAACGCTGTCGCCGAGCGCGCCATAGGTTTGCGCCAGCACCGAGCCACCGAGGCGATGCTGGCCGCGACCGAGATCGATGAGCCACAGATCGGCGTCCGATCCATCGCGTTGCAATTGCGGCGTTACGGTATTGCGAACATCGGCAATCGGCGCGAAGCCCGTTACGATCAAAGATACCGGTGCCACTACGCGTTGCTCGGTATCGCCGTCGTGCCAAAGCGTTTGCATCGACATCGAATCCTTGCCGACCGGAATCGATATTCCCAATGCAATACACAATTCCCCGGCCACGGCTTTTACCATATCGTATAGCGCTGCATCCTGGCCGGGCGCATCCGCGGCCGCCATCCAATTGGCCGATAGCTTGATGTCAGCGAGCTCAGCGATATCGGCACACGCGATATTCGTAATCATCTCACCGACCGCTAAGCGGCCGCTGGCCGCCGGATCCAACACCGCTACCGGCGCGCGCTCGCCAATTGCGATTGCCTCGCCCGCCGCGGTGTCGTAGCCGGCCAGCGTCACCGCGGCGTCGGCCACCGGCACTTGCCAAGGCCCGACCATCTGATCGCGGTGGATCAGACCGGTCACGCTGCGATCGCCGATCGTGACCAGAAACGACTTGTCGGCGACGCTTGGAAACGACAATACGCGGCGCGCCGCCACATAGATATCGATCGCGGCGGTCGCAAACGGCTGAGTAGCGTTCGGCGCATGTTGGACCTCTCGCACCATGCGCGGCGGTTTGCCCAACAGCACATCCATACCGATGTCGATGGGTGTGGCGCGTCGAGCGTCCGATTCATCGGCGTCAAAATAGCGGTCATCGAGCCGCAAATCGCGGTCGGCCGTAGTCACTCCCACGAGCGCATACAGACAACGTTCGCGACGGCAAATCGCTTCGAACTCCGCCCATCGCTCGGGGGCCACGGCCAGCACATATCGTTCCTGCGCTTCGTTGCACCACACTTGCAATGGCGACATCCCCAAATCGTCGTTTGGGATATCGCGCAGTTGAAAATGCCCGCCCCGCCCGGCATCGTTTACGAGTTCGGGCAACGCATTCGACAACCCACCCGCGCCGACGTCGTGGATCGCGAGAATCGGGTTATCCACACCCTGCGCGCAGCAACTATCGATGACTTCCTGGCAACGGCGCTGCATCTCCGGATTACTGCGCTGCACCGATGCGAAATCCAGCTCGATGCGACCGCGTCCGCTCGCGACACTGGAGGCCGCACCGCCACCGAGCCCGATCAACATCGCAGGACCGCCCAACACAACAATGTGGGTGCCGGCTACAAATACTTCTTTGCGTACATTCGCAGGGCGCACGTTGCCCAAGCCACCCGCCAACATGATGGGTTTGTGGTATCCCCACCATCGATCGCCGTCACGATACTCGAAGCTGCGAAAATATCCGCCGACATTGGGCCGTCCAAATTCGTTATTGAACGAGGCGCCGCCAATCGGCCCCTCCAACATAATCTGCAGTGCGGACGCAATATGAGGCGGCCGCGCGCCGGGCCCTTCCCAAGGCTGCTCAGCCTCCGGGATACGCAAATGCGACACCGAGAATCCCGTCACACCCGCTTTTGGCTTCGCACCGCGGCCGGTCGCCCCCTCGTCTCGGATCTCACCTCCCGAACCGGTTGCGGCACCGGGAAACGGAGCGATAGCGGTCGGGTGGTTGTGAGTTTCAACCTTGATAACGAAGTGTCGCGGCTCGGAGCTAAATCGGTATTCCGCACTCGTTGCATCGGCAAAAAAATGCCCGCCGCTCGCGCCTTCAATTACGGCAGCGTTATCGGAATACGCAACGATGGTGCCGGCGCTGTTATGGGCGTGAGTACTGCGGATCATCGCAAACAACGACTCGTCTTGGGCAACACCGTCAATTATCCAATCCGCATTAAAGATCTTGTGCCGGCAATGCTCCGAGTTGACTTGTGCGAACATCATGAGTTCGACATCGGTGAGATTGCGCTGCGCATCGCGGCAGTGCGCCGCCAGATACTCAATCTCCTCCACCGACAGTGCCAGCCCTAATGCGCTATTGGCCTCATGCAAAACATCGATGCCTTGCCCTAATACGTCGATAGTGGCCAACGGCGCCGGGTCGAATTGCTCGAATATCGCGGCCGCGGCGTCAAAGTCGTGGATCACGCTTTCGGTCATCGCATCGTGTGCAACGCGTTGTAATGCCTCGCGCTGCGCTGCGCTCAGCGAGTCCCGCTCGGCGCAGTACCAAGCAACACCGCGCTCGATCCGATGCACCTGATCGAGGCCGCTGTAACGTGCAATATCGGTGGCTTTACTGGACCAAGGAGAGATCGTACCGAGCCGAGGCACCACCAAGAACGCCGCCGAGTCCGAATCCGTGACAGTCGTCGCGGGCCCGTAATTGAGCAAGGCTTGCAATACCCCTTGCTCGGATTCGTTAAACTCCGCACGGATATCGACGAAGTGCCAATACTCGGCATGTAGCGTCAAGCGCTGTCCGCTCTGCGCCTCGAGGGCGTCGCGAATTTTATCGAGCCGAAATAGGGAAAGCGCGGCACCGCCGCGCAGTGTCAAAATTGACGACGATGGCGAAGTCGGCAAAAATCGAGGGTCGTGCGCGGTCCGGGTCGCCGTCACTGCGCCGCGGCGCTGGCCACCGGTTGATCGACATCGAGACCCAAACGCAAAGCGACGGCTTCGTAGGATTCCACGACCCGACCTAAGTTGCGGCGAAATCGGTCTTTGTCGAGCTTCTCTCGTGTATCCGCATCCCACAAACGACAACCGTCGGGGGTGAATTCATCGCCCAACAGGATCGCATCGCCGTAACGACCAAATTCCAGCTTGAAATCCACCAGCAGGATTCCAGCCTTGCGAAACAACGCCTTGAGTACTTCGTTGACTTCAAAAGTGCGGGATTTCATGGTCTCGACTTCATCGGCGCCGGCCCAACCGAACGAACGAATATGATATTCATTGATCATCGGGTCATGCAGCGCATCGTTCTTGAGAAAGAATTCAAACGTTGGTATTTCGAGATCGATCCCTTCTTCAACACCTAAACGTTTACAAATCGAACCCGCGGCAATATTTCTCACCACACATTCCACCGGAATCATATCCAACCGTTTCACGACCGATTCCGTATCCGAAAGCAACGCCTCGAAATGAGTGGCCACGCCGGCCGCGGCCAACCGCTCCATAATAAATGCGTTGAACTTATTGTTCACCATACCTTTACGATCGAGCTGCTCGACTTTCTCGCCGTCAAATGCCGAGGTATCGTTTCGAAAATACAGAATCAACCGCTCGGCATCCTCAGTGAGAAAAACGGATTTGGCTTTGCCCGAATAAAGTAGTTCGCCCTTTTTCATTACACGAGCTCGACAGTCAAGAATCTAATAATAATTCGGTCAACATTCGATGCCGCATTGGTCACGATCAGCTGCGGCTACAACACGCCGGCCGCTCGCATCGCATTTAGCACCGGTTGCTCAAATTTCGCATCCAACCAAACCAGTGGCAGGCGTATCCCGCGGCCGATTAATCCCATTCGGTGCAACGCCCACTTCGACGGAATCGGATTGGCTTCCACAAACAACGCTTTATGCAACGCCCGCAATTGCGCATCGGTTTCATCCGCCAGCGAGGTCGCGCCACACACCGCGGCCGCACTCATTTCGTGCATCAGCTGCGGTGCGATGTTGGCAGTCACCGAGATCGTGCCTTTTCCGCCCGCCAGCATGAGCTCCTTCGATGTGTGATCTTCGCCGGAATAGACCGCAAAATTCGCGCCGCAGCGTTTTATCAAATCACGGCCGCGCGCGACGTCAGCGGTGGCGTCTTTGATGCCAATGATATTGGAGATCGACGACAACTGCTCGACCGTGTCGTTATCCATATCGCACGCAGTACGCCCCGGGACGTTATACAGAATTTGCGGCACCGGCACGGCCGCAGCGACAGCCTTAAAGTGCTCGTACAAGCCGCGTTGCGGGGGTTTGTTGTAGTACGGAACCACAAGCAAGCACGCATCCGCGCCCGCTTGGTGGGCGGCCTTGGTCAACGAAATCGCTTCTGAGGTGGAGTTGGCGCCCGTGCCGGCAATTACGGGCAATCGGCCACGTACGTATTTGATGGTCCGCATCACCGCCTGCTCATGCTCGTCGTGGCTCAACGTCGCGGACTCGCCGGTGGTGCCCACCGACACGATGCCGTCCGTGCCCTGCTCAATATGAAATTCAATAAGGCGCTCGAGCGCGGCGAAATCCAATGCGCCGTCGGCGTCCATCGGCGTCACCAGTGCCACCAAACTTCCAGTATACATATCGTCAGGTATCCGGTCCGGGGTTGCGGATAATCGCGATGGTACTTGGCACTTTAACGGCTTTCAAGCGAGCCCACGGGTACGCCCAACGCGAATTCGTGATAATACAAGATATTGCATTCTCAGACGAACAAAACCGCAATATCTTGTTGACTGAGGCAGTTCGCGGCAGTAACATACCGCCCGTCTGTGAGCCACCGTAAACAGATCAACCGGGGAGGAAGGTTATGCATTGTCGTCATTGTCATTCCGTTATGCTCCGCACTCGATCCGAATCGGGTCCCACCAGCCGCCAGGAATGGTACCAATGTTCCGTGTGCCGGCGCGCTACGCTGTTGTCGATCGCCGAGTCGTTGCTCAGTTCCGGCCGCGCCTTGGTCGGTCGTGCACCGTCGGCGCTGGGGCAATTGCGCATCTAGGAGTCCGTCGGACTTAGGGAATCGTGGCGAGGCAGGTTGCCGGCGCCGGCGAGCGTCAATAACACCGCACGAGGCCCAGCGCCGACAGTGGCGGATATCACCGCGTGCCTTCGATCCGAGCGATTCGACTCCGCGCTTTAGACGCGATGGATCGCTGAATTCCTCCCGAATCGCCTCCCGATCGATCCCAATAGTTGGTACACTTGTGGCACTTGGCTGCGGGTGACCTGTATGACGTTCGTTTATGGGTCGAAACGGGAAGCCGGTGAGGTGTGACTCTTGGCGCTACGGTGCGAAGCGGCACCCCATTCCGACACTGCCCCCGCAACGGTGATCGAGGTATCGCGGATCATTACGCCACTGCCTGAGTCCCGACGACGGGACACGGCGGCACTGCTGCCGGTTTGGGTGGGAAGGCGATTCGCATGCACCACACCGATTGATCGCGAGTGCGTTATCGCGTGGAATCGGGTGTTGCGCCTCGTCAGTCCGGAGACCGGTCCGCAGCCATCGTGACGGGCGTCAACCATGACGCGCGCCGGAATACATACGTACGTGCGCGGAGGGTGCACTGGTGGCGATGAGTCTGAAATTTCACGCTAGAAACACCGAGCGGGGGCGCGCCGAGGCGAACCACATCGCCGGATTCCGCACGTGAGGACGATTCCGTTTCGATTTATGGTGCTCTCGGCGGTGGCCCACGGCGGCCTGCTACTCGCACCGAGCGGCGACTGGTTGCCCACGCCCCCCCTCTTATTGACCACGCCGTTCACCGTAGAACTCGGCATGGCACCGGATGTCGGCGCGCCGTCCCCAGCGCAATCGGCCGACCGCGATCGGTCCGTGTCAGATAGCAGTCCTGCAACGGCCGTGACGCACCCCGTGCCGGCCAATCGCATCGTGGCTGTGATTGCGGTCACAGAACCTCAACAAATCGGTTCCGGACGCGAGGCCCACATAGACACCTCGAGTAATATTCCAGACACCAATACCGGTGGCCGCACCGAGCTCGATATCGCCGCTTCGCAAACGGATATACCGAAGCGTATGCCAGCGATTGACGAGCCACCGCAGTCGAGCGCACCGTCACCGGCCACACCACCGTTACCTGTCGGACAGGGATCCGCGCCGCCTGCATCGAAGACGGTCGCCGCCGCGGCGCCGGCGGAGCCGATCACAACCCCGCCCACCGATAACGCTGCGGAGACCGACAACACGGAACGCCCCGCTACGGCGCCGCGCGTCGAACCGGTTAAGGTGGCTACCGTGGCTCCGGCACCGGTGGAGCCGATCACAACCCCAGCCACCGATAACCATGCGGAGGCCGACAACACGGAACATCCCGCTACGGCGTCGCACGTCGAACCGGTTAGGGTGGCCACTGCCGCACCGTCAGCGGACCCGACCCCTACCACCGGGGCCGCCCTCGGAGCGATTGCGGCGCGCGCGCGCCGCGAAATCTCGGCATTGTTGGCGTTACGCTTTCGCTATCCGGCGCTTGCGCGCAAACACGGTTGGCAGGGCCGTGTACAGGTCCGCGTCACGTTGTCGGCAAGTGGCCGAATCGACACCACGCAAATCGTGCAATCGTCCGGTTATCGCGTTCTCGATCGCAACGCCCTGAAAACACTGCGGCGCATCGGCAGGCTTCCCGGCGACGCGCAATGGTTACAAGGTCATGAGTTGTCGCTGGACATTCCAATCCGCTATCGACTCATCAACGGGTAACAATCGGTGGGGAACCGGCTCTCGAAAATTTATACCCGTACCGGCGACGACGGCAGTACCGGCCTAGGCGACGGCAACCGCGTCGCCAAAGATCATCCCCGGGTGGAAGCGATGGGTGCCGTGGACGAACTGAATAGCATCCTTGGGTTACTGCTTACCGAAACCTTGCCGGAATCGATTGAGACGTGCCTGCATCAAGTGCAACACACGTTGTTCGATATCGGTGGCGAATTGGCGATACCGGGCTATGAATTGGTGGCGGTCGACCAACCCAGCACGCTCGAGCACGTGCTTGACACTCTGAATGCTGAACTGGCGCCATTGAAAGAGTTCATATTGCCGGGGGGTTCGCGCGCCGCTGCCTACTGCCATTTGGCACGCAGCGTCTGCCGCCGCGCCGAACGTCGGGTACATACGCTCGCCGGCAGCGAACAGGTGTCCGCGGTGAGCCGCCAGTACTTAAATCGCTTGTCCGATTTGCTGTTCGTCGTCGCGCGCTCGCTGAACCGTGCCGAAGGACACGCCGATGTATTATGGAAACACCAACGCGGTTCGGAAAAGTGAGCGGCCATACCCCGTAACCGACCGGCTACGAAGACTCCGCGCGCTTTACCAGACGAAGGTAACGACTCCAGTCAAAATGCGGCCCTGGGTCGGTCTTACGGCCCGGGACGATTAGGGAACCTCTGCAAAAGTCATGAACGATCGATTTGGGTCCAAAATAATCAATCTCCGCGTTACAAAACGCAAGCAATAGCTGGGCTATTACTTACGTTCTGCGCCTTGATCTTGATCATTTTGAATCCCAACTAGATTCGCCCAGACTTATGCAGCGGTTCCTTAGGTTTGGGAAAAGCGAGGAGAAATCACATGTACGGTTTCATGGTAGAAAGCAGTAGGCCGGCCGCCGGCTCACTCTCCGTCACGTCGCCATTTGATGGTCGTGAACTAGATCAGATCGCAACCGCCGGGCCCGGCCATGTCGAGGACGCGATATCCGCCGCGCATGAATTGTTTCGGGATAAAGCCCGCTGGCTATCGATTCCAAAGCGGGTTGAGATCCTCAACAAAACTGCAGCAATTATGAGCGCGCAGGTTGAGAAACTCACGCTACTGGCAGCAAGCGAAGGGGGCAAACCTTATAGGGATTCGAAAGTCGAGGTGATGCGGGCAATCGACGGCGTGCATCTGTGTGCCGAGACGCTGCGTGCCCATGCGGGATCCGTGATTCCGATAGGCGCAACCGCCGCGACCACCGGCAGAATTGCATTCACGCAGAAGGAACCGATCGGCGTTGTCGTTGCGGTCAGCGCGTTTAACCATCCGTTGAACCTGATTGTTCATCAGGTGGGGCCGGCCGTGGCAACCGGCTGTCCTGTTATTGTGAAACCGGCCGCCGTCACACCGCTATCGTGCCTACGATTTGTCGAAATACTCCGTGAGGCAGGACTGCCTGACGCATGGTGCCAGGCGGTCGTGACGGACAACCGTGAGACGGCCGAAAAACTCGTAACCGATGGGCGTGTTGGTTTCTTCAGTTTTATCGGCAGCGCCCGCGTTGGCTGGACGCTGCGTTCGAAACTGGCTCCCGGTACACGTTGTGCCCTGGAGCACGGTGGTGCCGCGCCCGTCATACTTGCCGATCCATACGACATGGAACTCGCCGTCACATCGATACTCAAGGGCGGGTTTTATCATGCCGGTCAGGTCTGTGTCTCAGTCCAGAGAGTGTTCTCGCCCGCCGCAGACGCGGCTGTGTTTGCCGGCGCGCTCGCAAAGCGTGCGCAGGCACTGACAGTGGGTGCGCCGGAAGACGAAGGCACCGACATTGGGCCGCTTATTCGTAGCGGCGAGGTCGATCGAGTTGCCGAGTGGGTCGATGAGGCCGTGACAGCGGGCGCACGATTGCTTTGTGGCGGTAACAAAATTTCAGCCACCTGCTATGCCCCAACCGTGTTGTTGAATCCGCCCGGCGACGTCCGTGTCAGCACAGTGGAGATTTTTGGTCCGGTCGTTTGTGTCTATTCGTATGACGATGTCGATGACGCTGTTCAACAGGCAAATTCGCTGCCGGTGGCTTTTCAAGCGGCTGTCTTTACTAACGATAACGACCACGCAATGCGCTTATACAAACAACTGGACGCGTCGGCCGTCATGATTAACGACCACACCGCGTTTCGTGACGACGTAATGCCGTTTGCGGGCCTGCGCGAGTCCGGCCTTGGCACCGGAGGCATTCCCTACACCATGGAAGATATGCAGATAGACAAAATGATGGTTGTAAAGTCCGGCTGGTTGTAACTATGTGCTTTCCGCCAAATTTCACCGGAGTACGTCGCAACGATGTTCGGGGAATCTGGACCAGAAGAATGCCAGGCTGAAGAAGCTGTTGGCGTAGGGGATACCTCAGGGCCAGAGCACAGTTCTTGCTTACATTAGAGAAAACCGTGCTCTGGCACGAGTTTTGTTTTCGCGGGTTATGTTTTCGCATGGCCGAGCAGTCGAGAATGATACGGCTCAATCGGCAAGGCGACAATGTAGGAGTAGAGTAATGAGTAAACGCAAATCAGTTGCGATAACAGCCGCGATCATCGCGTTTTGTGTCGCACTTCCGGCCATCGCGAAATCCAAACCACGCGCCGCAAGCCTGAGCACTACGATCACGATGGAAGTTGGCGATCAAGTACAGGTGGATGAGGCTGACCTTACGATCATCCTGGATGATCTAAGCTATGTGCGCTGCCCTGCCGACGCCATATGCATAAGGGCCGACGGACCCGTGGTCCGATACCAGGTCATTCAGACCAGTACCCAAGAGGTATTGCACAAGGGATTTTCGAATTATGGCGCGCCCAACCGGTATCCGTATTTTGTGCTTCGAATGGATTCCGATGGCGAGACCTTTGCCAAATTCTCAGTGCACCGAACTACCGATTGGTGCAGCACCCGGTCGTCGCGAGTGGATGAGTACAACTGCTGGACGACTGTTGCGAGCATGTCGAAAACGGCTGACTACTGCAATCGAATCCGAAGTATAGAAGACATGAGACTTGGTTGTCTTGAACGTATGGCGGAAGAATTGTCGCAGGCATCTTTGTGCCTGTCTGTCGACGGCAACCGAGGTTGGTGTGGATTTCTACGTGCAACCGGCTCGGTCATCGATCCCAGGAGCTGCTCATCCCTTTTGAAAATAGCGCACCGGCAATCGTGCTTCGAAACGGCCGCCCGGCAGTATCAGTCTGACGAGTTTTGCTCGGTTCTTGATAAAGAGAGCGACAGGCAGTTGTGCTTAAAGAGTGCTGCGAGCACTGAATAGTTGTAAAGAGCAATGTTGACTACAATCCCTCTCGCGGCGTTTATGCGCAACGACGGTATTTCAATTTACTGTATTGCGAACGTTTTCAGGTTCTCATCTTCGCGAAAACGCTGCACCAGAAAATTCATCAGCAACCTTATTCGCTCGGTTGCCCTAAGCTCGGGATGGGTGAGTATCCATAGATCACTGGTTACCAGTGGCTCCAGCAGGAACAGGCGCTGCATTCCGGTATGGAACTGGTCGTCCGGCAAAAGTGCAATGCCGCTCCCGGCGATTGCGAAGGATGCGATTACGGTCAGGTTATTGCCACGCAAACGATATTCCGGCGACAGTTGCCGGTCCAACTGCTGGAAAGCTTTCAGCTGGGAGATTCTGCCGTCCGGGCCGACAAAGTCATGGCCAGCGAGATCCGACATCGAGACCGGTGTCCCTTTCAACTGCAGATACTCCGGCGAGGCGTAAAATGCCCAGCCTATGGATAACACCTTCTTCCCAATCAGGTGCTGGGGTGGGTTCAGAGTTGCACGGATGGCGATATCGGTTTCACGACGTGAAAGGTCGAGATCCAGATTGCTCACATTCACTTCAATGCTGATCCCGGGATACATTTTTCGAAATTCTTCGAGATAGTAATTAAGGAAATGATAGGCGAGGCTGTCCGGGGCGGTGATGCGCACAACCCCTGCAGGTTGGACATCCTTGCCCATGATCTGCAGGGTCAGGGCATTGGCTTCATCACGCATACGCGCGGCGTGATATTCCATATCTTCGCCTGCCTGGGTTAACTGGTAGCCATCGGGCAGGCGTTCAAACAACCTGACTGCAACCGCCTGTTCGAGCTGATTGATGCGGCGGAATACCGTGGAGTGATTCACATCCAGGATTCGTGACGCTGCGGACAGGCTGCCCTGTTCGGCGACCGCGAGGAAGAAGCGCAAATCGTCCCAATCTACGCTGTGCGTTTTTGCAATCATAGATTGCAATAATAGCTAATTTACTTGCAATAATACAATCATTATTCTCCTCCTGACTTCATCAACCAAACAAGTTAGCGGAGAAATTTATGAATGAGACACAATTACAGTCAATCGGGGCTGCGGTTTTACGGGTATCACTGGGCGTCATTTTACTGGCCCATAGTTTGTATCTGAAACTGGTGGTATTCAGCCTGGCAGGAACCGCTGGATATTTTGAAAGTATCGGTCTTCCGGGTTCCCTTGCATACCTGACGTTTTCAGTAGAAGTAGCTGCAGGAATTGCGTTGATCGTCGGCTACCAGGTACGAATCGCTGCTTTGCTGGTGATTCCGTTTCTGCTCGGCGCCACCTGGGTGCATGCATCAAACGGCTGGTTATTCAGTAATGCCAATGGCGGCTGGGAGTATCCATTGTTTTTGGCAATCGCCGCAATTACCCAGGTATTTATCGGTGGTGGAATGGGCGCATCAGTGGATTCCGTCGTCCGCCGCATTAGCGCAGTACCGGCGAACGCCTGAAACGTCCTTTGAAATAACCTTATCAACTTACTTAAATTACTACCGGAGAAACATATTATGAAACTGTATTACGCACCCGGAGCCTGTTCCATGGCTACCCATATTGTCCTTAACGAATCAGGGCTCGATTATCGGCTGGAAAAAGTCGACCTTGCCACAAAGTTGACACAATCCGGGGAAAACTTTGCCGAGGTTAATCCCAAAGGTTATGTTCCCGCATTGAAACTGGATAGTGGTGAGGTTCTGACCGAGGCCGCTGTGACCTTACAGTATGTTGCAGACCAGGTACCCCAATCGGGACTAGCGGCCGAAGCAGGAACATTGCAGCGTTACCAGACGCTGGAATGGTTAAACTTTGTTTCTACAGAAATTCATAAAACCCTGGGCGCGCTGTTTAATCCCAGAATCACCCCCGAGTGGCGGGAACATCAAATCTCAACATTCGCGAAGCGTTGTGATTTTCTGAGTCAGCATCTTGAATCCAGGCAGTTTCTGGGCGGAGATCAATTTGGTATAGCCGATGCCTACCTTTTTACCATTCTCGGCTGGACAGATTTACACCAAGTGGATATGACCAGCTGGCCTGTCCTGACCGACTATATCGGCCGGGTTGCAGCCCGCCCCGCGGTACAAGCAACGCTTGTGGAAGAAGGTCTGGTCCCGGCGAATGCCCGGGAAACTGTCGCGGCCTGATTATCCTTAAGTTGTCATCCCGACGAAGCGTAGCGACGAGGGATCTCCTAACGCACTTCATTTCGTTAGGAGATCCCGATATTTAATCTTCCAACCCACCCTCAACCGGATAACCGGCTTCATTCCACTCCTGGTAGCCGCCATCCAGGGGGACGGCTCTTTCAAATCCCATTTCACGCAGGATTGCCGCGGCCAGGGTGGATATTTTCCCCAGCTGGCAATAGACAACCATTCGCTGGGTCGGATCCGGTAAATCGTTGTGTACCCGCAATTCGAGTTGCCCTCTGGGTATCAGCATTGCAGCGGGTAGGTGTGACCGTTTTGATACATATCGTGCTCGCGCACATCGAGTAACAGGAAATCGCGGTTATTCGACTGGATCCGGTTTTGAACCTCTTCCATGGACATCAAAGACACCTTGAGATTTGCTTCGGCAATCGATTCGCGGTGGCAGCAAAGTGGATGTCCCCTGAAGCTCCCCTAAAACCCCTAAGGCTCTTCAATAACTCGTTGACTAGTTTGTTGACCAGCACGCAATAGGGCGTTAATACTTCGCAAAATTTACCGTCAAGTATTCCTCAAGTAATGTAATCTCTGGTCATTGGCACGCTGCGAATTCCGCGCGACAGTTGCATCTGAAACACCATGTAATAATTGTGGCGGAACGAGAGTTCGCTTGCAGTCAGGTAAAAATCCCACATACGGCAGAAGCGTTCGTCATAGATTTGAGCAATCTCGGTTCGGTTGCGCTGAAAATTCTCGCGCCAGCATCTAATCGTCTCAGCGTAATGCAACCGCAAGATCTCGATATCCGTGATCCAGAGCGAGGTGCGCTCCACTACCGGCACCACTTCCGACAGCGCTGGCGAGTAACCACCGGGGAAGATATATTTACGCTGCCACTGATTGGTGAAACCTGGGCCATCGCGTCGACCGATCGAATGTAGTAGCGCAATACCGTTTGGCTCAAGCACGCGCTCCACGGTACCGAAGAAATTCGAATAGTGCTTCACGCCCACATGCTCAAACATCCCAACTGAGACGATACGGTCATAACTCGCATTCTCCATACGGTAATCCTGTACCTTGAAAGTAACCAAGTGGCTAAGACCAGCGGCCACGGCCCGCTCCTCGGCCACCTCATGTTGCTCCTTAGACAAGGTTATTCCCACCACCTCCACGCCA
>CAXMMZ010000060.1:0-17709 GCA_964194565.1 Arenicellales bacterium | reverse complement strand
CGTTCTTCAGGGACGACTAACTAGCGATCGCGCCCACCGACCGTAGTTAGCAGGCCTGCGCATCCAGCGATTTGGCCAGGATTAATGCATCTTCGCGACCACCCGCGGCCGGGTAGTACGCTGGACGCTTGCCAACTTCGTTGAAACCCGCTTTAACGTACATATGCTGCGCCACATTATTCGACATACGCACCTCCAAAAATGCCGTATTGGCCCGCTGAGCGGAACCCTTTGCGATAAGGTGCTGCAATAACAGGCGTGCGTAACCACGACGCTGCGATGCGGGTTCGATACACAGATTGAGGATATGACATTCGTCACCGCTGATTGTCATGATCCCGTAACCAATGGTGCGTTGTGAAGCGGTTATTACCACGCACAGATAACCGGAGCGTAAGCAATCCTCGAAAATGCGGCGGCTCCATGGGAATTCATACACGGCGCACTCGATATCCCGGACTACGGGCAGATCGCCGAGTTGCATCGACCGCACGGTCAGCCCCTCGTCATGCAACGCCGCATCGACCGATGCACGCAACTCAGTCATTAAGACTCCGCGAAAATCCGCTGCGCGAGTTGCAGGTCTTGCCATGTTTTCTTTTTCTGCAGCGGGCTGCGCAGCAGATAAGCCGGGTGATAGGTCACGATCAATGGTATTCCGGTATCGGCATAGACAAACCGCTGGCCGCGGAGTTTGCCAATTGGACGATTGGTTTTAAGAAGCGATTGCGCCGCGAAACGGCCTAACGCAACGATTATCTTCGGCCGCACGAGTTCTACCTGACGGTGCAGGTACGGCTCGCAGCGTGTCACCTCCTCTCCCATCGGATCGCGATTTTCAGGAGGTCGGCACTTCAGCACATTGGCGATATAAACATCATCCCGAGCCAACCCCAACGCGAACAGCATAGCGGTTAACAGGTGCCCGGCCCGACCCACAAACGGCAAACCTTGCCGGTCTTCCTCGGCGCCCGGCGCCTCCCCCACCAGCATCCATTGCGCCGCGGCATTACCGACCCCGAATACGGTTTGGGTGCGTGTCTTATGCAGCGCGCATTTTTCGCAACCACTCACGATGTGCTCCAACTCACCGAGATCCGCCAACCCAACGTCGGCAGCGCCGACCCGACTGGCCAGCGCGCCGACCGCACTCGGCTCGCGCGAAACCCACGGTTGAATGCCCATGCGTAATAGATACTCGGCCGTGGTGGGATCGATCATCGCCGTGCCGGTGCCGCGATAGGTTTTCTAGATCAGTCCGCTGGTTTGCGGATGGGTACGTTGCGCCGATCTGCTTAGTTTATTCAATGCGTTTAGATACGCCTTGGCGGATGCGATCACAATGTCCGTGTCCGCACCGTGGCCATTCACAACATGCCCGGCGTTTTGCAGGCGCACTGTGACCTCGCCCTGAGCGTCGGTGCCACTGGTAATGCTACTGACCGAAAACAGTTCGAGTTCACTGTGACTATCGACGATCGACTCGATCGCTCGGAATGAAGCATCGACCGGCCCGCTGCCCGGCGCCGATCCGTTGCGCTCGACACCGTCGACACTCACCGTGACGGCGGCTTCCGGGGTTTCCCCAGTCTGGCTACAGACCCGAAGTGTCACCAGTCGCAAATGTTCATTGGCATCATCAAGACCCGCTTCGGTCACCAAGGCTTGTAGATCTTCGTCAAAGATCTCGTGCTTTTTATCGGCAAGATCTTTGAACCGTGCGAATGCGCCGTTTAGCTCGTCCTCGGTTTCGAATTGAATTTCCAGTTCCTTCAAGCGCTGCTTAAACGCGTTTCGACCCGAGTGCTTTCCCAGCACCATACGGTTGGCCTGCCAGCCGACGTCCTCGGCGCGCATGATCTCGTAGGTTTCACGATTTTTCATGACGCCGTCTTGATGAATGCCCGCTTCATGGGCAAACGCATTGGCGCCAACGATCGCTTTATTGGGCTGCACAGCGAAACCAGTAATGTTCGACACGAGCCGGCTCGCAGCGAGAATCTGCGTCGTATCCAAATTCGAATCGCAGGAAAACGCATCGCGCCGTGTGCGTACCGCCATCACGATCTCTTCGAGTGACGCATTGCCGGCACGCTCGCCAAGGCCATTAATCGTGCATTCCACTTGCCGTGCACCCACCTCAATCGCCGCCAGTGAATTCGCTACCGCTAAGCCCAAATCGTTATGGCAATGCACCGAAAACACCGCCTTATCCGAATTCGGTACCCTCTCCTTCAATCCGCTAATGAGTGCCGCAAATTGTACCGGCAAATTGTAGCCTACGGTGTCAGGAATGTTCACAGTCGTGGCGCCGGCGTCAATCACTGCCTCCAACACGCGACACAGAAAATCAATTTCCGATCGTCCAGCGTCCTCCGGCGAAAATTCGACGTCGTCGGTATTGTTACGCGCACGTTTCACCGACCACACCGCTTGCTCCAACACCTGTTCCGGAGTCATTCGCAACTTCTCTTGCATGTGGATCGGAGAGGTCGCGATAAACGTATGGATACGCCCAGACGCTGCCGGTTTAATCGCTTCCGCCGCCAGATCGATATCACGTTCGTGAGCACGGGCAAGCCCGCAAACGGTACTGTCCTGAATAATTGCCGCGATTTCGTGCACTGCTTCGAAATCTCCGTGACTGGCGGCAGGAAACCCCGCCTCAATCACGTCTACTCGCATCTTTTCCAAAACACGGGCAATGCGAATTTTCTCATCCGCGGTCATTGAAGCGCCCGGGCTTTGTTCGCCGTCGCGCAAGGTCGTATCGAAAATTATAAGCCGATCGTTCATATCTTGCAGCTCTCCGCTGGGTAGAATTCGAACACTTCGTATTGCACCCGCTTAGGGGGCAGCACGAATCGAGTAAAGCTTTGAGGGAGAATTAGATGTGCGCCAGACGGCGCAGCAGGACCAGCGACAGGAGTAGAACTTGGGAGAAAATTAACGACATGGTCACCGAGTCTAGTGTTAATCGTCGCCGCATGCAAGAGTTAGTATTCTTTCAAATTGATAGAGAACTAGTCGGGTTCGTCCAATTCGGCGTCCGATTCAGCGTCGCCATCCTCCGCTGCATCAAAGTCCGTCCCGGCAATCGGTTCGCCGCGATTCCTTTTAATTAGCCACATTGCCGGCCCGGACAGAAAATAAATGAGAAATCCTAAGAACAGGATTCGCGGCGGATCAGAGACCACAAGGATCAACACCAACACCGGAACGATCAAACGTACGAAGGGCACCCGCCCCTTCAAGTCCCAGTCCTTGAAACTCTTGTAGGGTATATTGGTGACCATGGCGAGGCCGAGACACATCGTAACCACAATCGACATCACCTCGACCGTGGAACCGGTCGTATTCGTGCTATCGAATAACCATACCCAAGCCGCCGCGAACGCCGCCGCGGCCGGGCACGGCAGGCCGACAAAATAACGTTCATCGGGACTGTCCTGGGTATTGAAGCGCGCCAATCGCAGCGCCGTGGCCGCGACATAGAGAAACGCGGACAACCAACCGAGTTTACCGTTTTGACTCAATGACCATTCATACATCACCAGCGCTGGAGTCAAACCAAACGAAATGACATCGACGAGACTGTCGTATTCCTTGCCAAAATCGCTGGCCGTATTGGTCCAACGTGCGACTCGTCCGTCCAATCCGTCCATAATCATTGCCACAAAGATCGCAAGGGCAGCATTCGCAAAATCGCCTTTGGTAGCCTGCACGATGGCATAGAAACCGAAAAACAACCCGGCCGTGGTAAACAGGTTGGGTAACAGATAGATTCCCTTTCTGCTGGCACCGCGTTCGCGCAAATGTTTATCCTGAGCCATTAGTTATCAATTTTCCATTGCAGGTTCGAGAGCCGCAACGACGTCTACCCCCGCGGTTACGTTTTGCCCCAACGACACTCGAACCTCAGCCTGCTCGGGCAGATAAAGATCGACACGAGACCCAAACCGAATGAACCCGTACCGCTGGCCGCGCGCGACCGTGTCGTTTGGTCCGAGGTAACACAGAATACGCCGTGCAATCAGTCCGGCAATTTGCACACATACAATGTCGTACTCGTCATCGGTCTTGATCCATATCGCGTTGCGTTCGTTGTGTACCGACGCTTTGTCCAGCGCCGCATTCACGAAGCTGCCCGCATGATACCAAATTTCACGGACTACGCCGGCCGCCGGAGCGCGATTTGAGTGCACCGAAAACACGTTCATGAAAACGCTTATTTTCTGTGCGGGGCGATTCAGGTAGGGGTCGTGGGCAGGGCCGATCGCGACCACTTTACCGTCCGCCGGCGATGTCACCGCACCAAGGGTCTGTGGACTCGTGCGCGCTGGATCGCGGAAAAACTGCACTACAAACACCACGGCGAGCCAGACCGGAACCGCCCACAGCCAGCCTGCGACGACGGTCACAACAATGGCTACGGATACTGCGATCGCGATATGAACCCATCCCTCTCGCGCCAGTAGCGGATGGGTATCGCGGACTGAATCGTTTGGGGCCACCATGGTGCTTGGGGGCTAATAACGACGGTCGGATTAGTCGGCCTAAAATCGACTAGTTAACGGACTTGTCAACGATCTTACTGGCTTGTATCCACGGCATCATATCGCGCAGCCGGGTTCCGACTTCCTCGATACCGTGTTGTTCGGCTTGCTCGCGAAGTGCCCGGAATTTGCTACCGCCCGCGGCATTTTCATCCATCCACTCCTGCGCAAACTTACCGCTTTGTATCTCGCTCAATATACGCTTCATTTCCGCTTTGGTTTCATCGGTAACGATTCGCGGGCCGCGGGTGAGATCGCCGAATTCGGCGGTATTGGATATCGAGTAGCGCATATTGGAGATCCCGCCTTCGTAGATCAGATCGACGATGAGCTTGAGCTCGTGCAAACACTCGAAATACGCCATCTCGGGCGCATAGCCGGCCTCCACCAAAGTCTCGAATCCGGCCAACACTAGCGACGTAACGCCGCCGCACAGTACGGTCTGCTCGCCGAACAAGTCAGTCTCGGTTTCCTCCCGAAAACTCGTTTCGATAGTGCCCGCACGACCGCCACCGATTCCGGACGCATAGGCCAGCGCGACGTCGCGTGCACTGCCCGACGCATCCTGCTCGATCGCGATCAGACACGGTACGCCGCCGCCGCCAGCGTAGGTCGAACGCACCAAGTGACCAGGGCCTTTCGGAGCGATCATAAATACATCGAGATCTTGCCTCGGCTTAATAAACTTGAAATGAATATTGAAGCCATGCGCAAACGCCAAGGCCACGCCCTGCTTGAGATTTGGCTCGATTTCATCGCGATACAGGGCGGCCTGCCGTTCATCCGGAACCAACATCATGACGATGTCAGCGCTGGCTACGGCAGCACTGACTTCGGCCGCTTGCAATCCCGCTTTCTCGGCCTTGTCTCGCGAGCTTGAACCCTCCCGCAGGCCCACCACAACATCCACGCCGCTGTCTTGCAGGTTGTTAGCATGGGCATGACCCTGCGAGCCATAACCGATTATTGCGACCCGCTTATTCTCAAGTAACGATAGATTTGCATCGCTGTCGTAAAAAACTTTCATTTCATTCCCCATCACTCATATTTAATTAAACAGGCATGAAGATGCCGTGGGAATTGCGTCTAAATGTGCAACGCCCGTTCGCCACGACCAATGCCGGAAATCCCGGAACGCACCACCTCGATTATTTCCGTCACCTGCAGTGCTTCCAGAAACGCATCCAATTTTTCGCTATCACCGGTCATCTCGATCGTATAAATCGATTCGGTGACATCGATGATGCGGCCGCGGAAAATATCCACGAGGCGTTTGACCTCCTCTCGCGAGGCGCCAACCGCTTGCACCTTCACCAGCATCAACTCCCTCTGAATATGTCCGCCATCTGTCAGATCCATTAATTTGACCACGTCCACCAATTTGTTTAGCTGCTTGGTGATCTGCTCCAAGATCGCGTCGGAGCCGCTGGTAACGAGGGTCATCCGCGATAAAGTCTCGTCATCGGTCGGCGCGACTGTCAACGACTCGATATTATAGCCTCTGGCCGAAAATAATCCGGCGACGCGGGACAGTGCCCCGGCTTCGTTTTCGAGCAGGATCGATATGACTCGCCGCATGATTTAAGCAAGCTCCCTTTTTTGAGCCGTCTCGCCGGTACCGGGATTCAAGTGCATCTCGTGGTGGCCTTTGCCCGCCGCGATCATCGGGTAGACATTTTCAGTTTGGTCGGTAATGAAATCCATGAACACCAGTCGCTCTCGCGTGCTAAGCGCTTCGCGCAACGCAGCGTCCACATCGCCGGGTTTGTCGACCAGAACACCAACGTGCCCAAAACTTTCCGCCAATGCAACGAAATCCGGCAACGCATCCATATAGGAATGCGAGTATCGACGGTCGTAGAAGAATTCTTGCCACTGCCGAACCATGCCCATGTAACGATTATTGAGGTTAATAATTTTTATCGGTAGGTCGTACTGCTTACAGGTTGATAGCTCCTGAATACACATGATGATGCTGGCCTCTCCCGTCACACAGACCACGGTCGAGTCGGGATGAGCCAACTGCACGCCCATGGCCGCCGGCAACCCGAAACCCATCGTCCCCAAACCTCCGGAATTGATCCAGCGCCGCGGTACATCAAATTTATAGTGTTGCGCCGCCCACATCTGGTGCTGACCTACATCGGAGGTCACGAACGCATCGCCGCCCGTAAGTTCGTATAGCTTCTCGATCACATACTGCGGTTTAATTAGATCACTGTCGCGATCAAAATTTAAACTGTCGACGCCCCGCCATACCTCTATTTGTTTCCACCAATCCACAATATTGTCGGGATTTGGTTGCGGCCCACCGTTGTTTACGATTTTGATCATTTCCTTTAATACCACCCCGGCATCGCCGACGATGGGAACCTCGACAGGGACATTTTTGCCGATCGATGATGGGTCGATATCGACGTGAATAATCGTCGCGTGCGGGCAAAACTTCTTGATCTCGCCAGTGATACGATCATCGAAGCGCGCGCCAAGCGCCAATAGCACGTCACACTCGTGCATCGCCATATTGGCCTCGTACGTACCGTGCATCCCGAGCATGCCAACGAATAATGGGTCGCTGGCCGGAAACGCGCCGAGACCCATCAACGTATTGGTGCATGGAAATCCCATCAGGCGCACAAACTCGGTCAATGTGTCGCTGGATTCACCCGATATGATACCCCCACCGGAGTAGACCATCGGCCGCTTGGCCTCGCACAGTACCTCGACGGCGCGCCGGATCTGTTTCGGGTGGCCTTTAGTGACCGGTGAATACGAACGCATCACAAGATTCTGCGGATAAATGTATTCGGTCTTGTTCGCGGTCACATCCTTCGGCACATCCACCACTACCGGACCCGGACGGCCGCTCGCCGCAATATAGAACGCCTTCTTTATCGTCGACGCGAGATCGCGCACATCTTTGACGAGGAAATTGTGCTTCACGCACGGCCTGGTTATCCCAACTGTGTCTACTTCCTGAAACGCGTCGTCACCGATAAGGTGGGTCGGCACCTGGGCCGTAATCACCACCATTGGGATCGAATCCATATACGCCGTCGCGATACCCGTGACGGTATTCGTGACCCCAGGGCCTGATGTGACCAACACCACGCCGGGTTTGCCGGTAGCGCGCGCATAGCCATCCGCGGCGTGGGTCGCGCCCTGTTCGTGGCGTACCAGGATATGCCTGACGTCGTTCTGACCATACAGCGAATCGTAGATATGCAGGGCTGCTCCACCCGGGTATCCAAAAACATACTCGATTCCCTCGTCGCGCAGACAGCGAACAATAATATCGGCACCGGTTAATTCCACATCTCACCTCAACCCTGTATCGGGTTAAAAAAAGCCCGCACGCGGGCCCGCTCGAAATGCAACATAATCAAGTATATACGCGCCATTGCTCGGAAGCAAAACGATTACGTATCGCATCGAGCGTACTACGCAATACAATCTGCGCTCATTCAATACGCCACTGAGTCGTACCGTTGGGTTTGTCCTCCAAAATCACACCCTTCGCCGTCAACCTCTTGCGAATCCGATCGGCAGTTTGCCAGTCACGGTTATCTCGTGCCGCGTTGCGCTCATCCACCAGCCGCTGCACTGCCACGTCGCTCATATCTAACCAATCATGATCCGCAGATCGTACACCGCCCGCCTTACCGAGAAAATCCGCCGGGTTGAGATTGATCAGACCCAAGATTCCGGCCAATGCAATGAGCCCATCGGCAAGCGTCGCCGCCACCGCCTCTCGGTTCGCATCGAGTTGCCGATTGATCTCGCGCGTCAGATCAAATAACACGGCAATCGCTTCAGGTGAATTGAAATCGTCGTTCATCGCCTCATGAAACCGCTGCGAATACGCTCGCCAGTCGCCAGCATCGCCGGCCGAGACTGGTTGTCTGGTCGGAGTCTCCTCGGTGATCTCAGTCACTTTATCTAGCACCAAATACAAGCGAGTCAGCGCGGCCTTGGCGTTATCGAGTGCTTGTTGAGAAAAATTCAAAGGACTGCGATAGTGACTGGACAACACCATATAACGGATGATCTCCCCCATCCGCGCTGGAAAGTTATCCTGTGTGAGTATCTCGCGGATCGTGAAAAAATTGTCGAGTGATTTCGACATCTTTTCGCGATCGACCTGCACGTAGCCATTGTGCATCCATAATCGGGCGAACGCGTCACCAGTAGCAGCCACCGATTGTGCAATTTCGTTTTCATGGTGCGGGAATTGCAGATCCATTCCACCGGCATGAATATCGAAGTGATTGCCAAGACAACGCGTCGACATCGCCGAACACTCGATATGCCAACCCGGGCGGCCATCGCCCCACGGTGACGGCCAATACGGTTCGTCCGGTTTTGCACGTTTCCATAATACAAAATCCAACGGGTCGCGCTTTGACTCGTCGGCATCTACGCGCGCCCCGGTCCACAATTCGTCCAACGTCTCACCGGATAACTTACCGTAGTCTGCAAACTTACGAACGCTGAAAAACACATCACCACTACTGCCGACATAGGCGTAGCCACGTTCGATCAGGCGTTGCACCATATCGACGATATCGGTGATATGCCCGGTCGCGCGCGGCTCCAGGTCCGGTGGCTGCAAGAACAACGCCGCACAATCCTCATGCATGGCGGCGATAAAACGCTCGGTCAACGCTTCAAAGGGTTCGCCGTGTTGCGCCGCACGATTGATGATTTTGTCGTCGATATCAGTGATATTGCGCACGTAGGTCACATCCAGACCGAGACTGCGCAGATAACGCACCACCATATCGAACACCACGAGCACTCGTGCATGGCCAATATGGCAAAAATCATAAACCGTCATCCCGCACACGTAAATTCCGACCTTTCCGGGTACGCACGGACTCAGTGACCGCTTTGAGCGGCTCATACTGTCATAGATGCGAAGCATTTCTATTCCGTCATTATGTCGGTCGAAAATCCCGCAATACTAGCCCGGATATACACCCAGCGGGGCCAATCTGTACTA
The DNA here is from genome assembly GCA_964194565.1 of Arenicellales bacterium. Taxonomy (GTDB): domain Bacteria; phylum Pseudomonadota; class Gammaproteobacteria; order Arenicellales; family JAOTWM01; genus JAOTWM01. Next base: position 8,151 of record CAXMMZ010000060.1, on the reverse strand, counting down.
TATTTAGGGCTACCAACCCGCACAGCACGGAATCCGACTCAGGCACGCGTAGAATTGTGAATAAGAAGTCTAAATCATTGATTTTGATAACATAGCTAGAAAGTTTATAATCCATCGATGATACGCATTAGCCGCCGAGCGGTGCCTCCATCGGCACGGCCCTGGCTTCCGATCCCCACTCATCATCAGGCCGGTCCCGAGCATCAACCATGAACGACAAATCGCTGCCCGATCTGCTACGGATTCGGATCGATACCACATGCGGACCCCTCGTCGCCGAATTGTACCTGGGCAGAACGCCAATTTCCGTCAAAAACTTTATGCGCTATGTGCAGGACGAATTTTACGACGGCACGCTGATGCATCGTGTCATCCGCGACTATATCGTCCAGGGTGGCGGATTCACAGCCGGCATGCACCAAAAAACGACTCGCGCGCCTATCGAAAACGAAGCCAAAGTGTGCCCACTTAACGAACGCGGCACACTGGCCATGGCTCGGTTACCCGAAGCCCCCCATTCCGCCACCTCGCAATTTTTTATTAATTTGCGCAACAATCCGTCACTCGATCACTTTGCCGACACGCCCGAGGAGTGGGGTTATTGCGTGTTCGGCAAAATTGTCGAAGGAATGGGATTCGCCGATCAGATGGGGGGCTTCGCCACGATGACCCGGGGCAGTCACTCCGGTAGCCCAGTCTCGGATATTTTTATCGAGTCGATTGTACAATTGCGTTAATCTGTCGCATTCATACAGGCAGTGGCGCACACGCTATTTATCTCGGATCTGCATCTAACTCCAGAGCGTCCACAGATTCTGGAATTGTTTTTGCAATTTCTCGACCACGACGCCCGCGATGCCGAGGCGCTGTATATTCTCGGCGATCTATTCGAATACTGGATCGGTGACGATGCGGCCGAACAGATCGGACATCAATCCATACTACACGGTCTTCACCGCCTGACCGACGGCGGCATCCCCGTGTATATCATGCACGGCAACCGCGACTTCCTCATCGGTCGCGAATTTTGCCGGCACACCGGTACCACATTATTACCGGATCCGACGACACTTACTCTGTACGGCCAAGCCGCCGTCATTATGCACGGCGACAGCTTATGCACCGACGACACCGAGCATCAACGATTTCGTGCCACCGTAAGGGAGCAAACCTGGCAGGACGAGTTTCTAGCGAAACCGATTCAAGTCCGTCTCGCTATCGCTAAGCAACTGCGACAACAGAGCGATCGCAGCAAACCTACCAAGAGCCCGACTATCATGGACGTGAATGAACAGAGCGTTTGCGACGCAATGCAGACCTACGGCGCGAATATACTTATCCACGGCCACACTCATCGCCCCGGATTCCATACCGTCGACGTTGGCGGTCAGCAAGCGCAACGCATTGTGCTTGGGGACTGGTATGAACAAAGCAGCGTGTTGACTGCGAGCCACAAAGGCTTCGAGCTGACTCCAAGCGCTCGCGTCACACGCGCCTACGAGTAAGCGTTGACTTCGGCGAGATCCAGCGTAGTGGACGGCTTTTTCGCTTTTGCGGAATCATTGCGGACGTTTTCCACTTCAATTAGATAATCCGGCGTCACACCGCCGGTAATATACTTTCCATCAAAACATGAGGATTCAAACTGCGTAATGGAATCGTTGCCTTCGTGGGCCGCGTCTACCAAGTCCCCGAGTTTCTGATAAATCAATCGATCGGCGCCTATTTCATCGCACACTTGTTCGACGGATCGTCCGTTGGCCACAAGCTCCGATACCGACGGCATATCGATTCCATAGACATTCGGGTAGCGCACCGGCGGTGCAGCGGATGCAAAATAGACCTTGTGCGCCCCGGCGTCGCGTGCCATTTGGATGATTTGTTTGGACGTCGTACCGCGTACGATGGAATCGTCCACCAGTAACACGTTTTTGTCACGAAACTCGAGATCGATGGCATTGAGTTTCTGCCGTACCGAACGCTTACGTTCCGCCTGCCCCGGCATAATGAAGGTGCGACCGATATACCGATTCTTAATGAATCCTTCGCGATATTTCACATGCATTTCATTGGCCATCTGCAATGCCGCTGTACGACTTGTATCGGGCACTGGGATCACGACGTCAATGTCGTGATCGCGCCATTCCTGTAGCAACCGGCGTCCGAGCTTCTCCCCCATCCGTAGTCGGGTCTTATACACCGAAATCCGATCCAATATGGAATCCGGACGCGCGAGATAGACAAATTCGAAAATACACGGTGCAGGCCGCGGATCGGGTACGCAGCCGCGATGGTGGACCACACCTTCAAGATCGATAAACAGCGCTTCGCCAGGCTCGATGTCGCGGACCAAGTCGAACCCGATCACATCCAGCGCCACACTTTCGGAGGCGATCATATGCTCCGGACCGCCCGTCGTATCGCGGCGACCGTAGACCAATGGCCGTATGCCGTGACGATCGCGGAACGCAACAATCCCGAAACCGACGATCATCGCTACTACGGCATACGCGCCTTCGCAACGACGATGCACACCGGCTACCGCGCGAAATACGTCATCGGGGTTTAGCCGTAATCGACCGTTGATCTCTGCGCGCAACTCGTGGGCCAACACATTGAGTAAGATTTCGGAATCCGATGTGGTATTGAGTTGGCGCAAATCATCGCGGAACAAAGCGCGGCGCAAAGCCGTGGCATTCGTTAAATTGCCATTATGGGCCAGCGCGATGCCAAACGGTGAATTAACATAGAAGGGTTGTGCCTCCGCTTTGGAATCGTTGCCGGCAGTGGGATAGCGCACATGGCCAATTCCCATCGAACCGGCCAGTTCGAGCATATGCCTGGTGTGAAACACATCGCGCACCAATCCATTGTCCTTGCGCAGGTACACTCGTTCCGCATCGCTCGTGAGTATCCCCGCCGCGTCCTGTCCGCGATGCTGGAGCACGGTGAGTCCGTCGTAAATGGCCTGATTCACCGGCCCCGTGCCAAGAATACCGACTACCCCACACATGGTTTACTAACCCCAGAACACGTAAATGGCATTGACAATATTCCGCCGGGTATTGGTTACTTATAACCCAACCGCTGACCCACGTCGACCGGCAACAGGTCCACAAAAATCGTAATTAAGGGTTTAAAATACACCACCGACAACGATTGCTGCCACCAAGACTCCTTGATCAGCGCCGTCGCCCCAATAAACAACATGCACAATGCCACCAATACTACGCCTCGCGCAATTCCGAATACCGCGCCCAAGGCACGATCGGTACCGGTAATGCCCGTAGCCTTAAATAGTTTGTACAACAGATAACTCACTAGCGACGCGATGAGTAGCGCCACCAGAAACAATGCGGCAAAAGCCGCCACCACTTGCAATGCCGGCGCCTTCAAATACGGCGCAAAATACACACTTAGTTGCGGGCTGAACGTAAATGCAATCCAAAACGCCAATACCCAAGAAATTAACGACAACGTCTCGCGAATAAAACCACGCAACACGCCAATCAATGCCGATAACAGCACGACCACGGCGACGGCGATATCCAACCCCGTAATCATACTAGTACTCTTTCAAGGTAATATTTACGGGTGCGGAACCCACCCAATCGGCCAAGGCAAGGCGCAGCCCGCCGGCAATGGCTAAAGTTCTTGCCACGGGCGGCAACGCTACCGCGTCCCTGCTCTCGCTCATTACCTACATCCCTGTAGGCAACGCTACCGCGTCCCTGCTCTCGCTCATTACCTACATCCCTGTAGGCAATAGCAGGGCTATTGGTAAGTTTCGCAACGCAGAGATTGATTATTTTGGGCCCAAATTGATCGATCACGACTTTTGCAGAGGTTCCCTAGGGATAGGCCGTAATTAAACCCTTTTCACCGGTCTTGCGCTCGATATCGCTGCGCAACCGCGCCGCTTGCACCCGCTCGGCTACGGGGCCCACCCACACCCTAGTCACACTACCGCCGCTCGCGGTATTGATTTTTGTGGACGAGGCGAGAAATCCTTTGGCACGCAATTCCTGGAGTATCCGCGACGCGTTCTCAGACACCGAGAAGGTCCCAACCCGCACCACCCAACCACGGGTCACCGCGGGTTCAATGGAGGTTTTGGTTTTCTCGACGACTGCCACCGTTGTCGGCTCTGACGCGACCGGTTTGGGTGCCAAAGTGGGATCCGCAATAGTCGATTTTTCCGCGGACGGTTGTGCAGCAGATATTTCCGCCTTTGGGGGCGCAGGCGTCGCGCGGCTCAGAATCGTCGTCTCTATCTCGACTACCGGCTGCGGTTCAACGCCGCCATCCGCGGCACTCCCAACCGGGTCGGTAGCGAATTCAATGTCCGGCTCCGCAGGCAATGGCACAGGATCGGACCCGGTAACGGTAGTCGGCCCAATCGGAATGATTCTCGACACGAAATCGTCACTGCGGCTCGCCATCGGCTCTGATAACACTTGCTCTGCCTCGGATGTCGCATCGGACGGTGAACCGTTGAGGATCGCCGGCAACACAATCACAGCGATAAACACCAGGATCAGCGCCCCGGTGATTCGGTGTTTCAGCTCAATTTCGGCAGGGAGATTGGCGTCGATCGGACTTGCCATCGAGTCAGTTTGGGGAGCGATTAAGTGTTGGGAATAGGTATTACTGCTAAGGATTCCATTATAGCACCCACGGTCACGAACGAGCCAAAAATCACTACACAATCGTCTGATTGAGCGGCACTCAGCGCAGCCGTATACGCCGCGACCGGATCGTGGTGCTCTGCGACCGGTACGCCGGGCACGACCTCACGTACCGCTGCCGCGAGCACGCTCGATGGCGCGCCGCGCTCACCGCCAAGCCCAGCCACATGCCAACGATCAAAACACGTCGCAACTCGCTGTACGAGGGCGGTCACCGGTTTGTCGGCCAACACCCCCGCTACTGCAATCGTGTCTCGATGTCCTTGTTGCCGCTCAAGGAATTCTGCCAGCACGGTGACCGCATCCGCGTTGTGGGCAACGTCGAGAATCCGTCTTGGCAATCCAGGCAGTATCTGCAAGCGCCCGGCCAGACGTGCGTCTTGCAGGCCCTTACGCAACGCACCGAGTGCGACCGGCAAACGGTCCTGTAGGCAGTGCACTACGGCCACAACACCGGCTGCATTATGGCGTTGCACTTCGCCGTTGAACGGCGGTAGCGGCAGATCGTGGTATGCGTCGTAGCCGCTAGTGGCCTCCGCTTGTCCCCACCAGTCCCACGTCCCACCCAACCCCCGATGGCCAAACTCAGCCCCCAGGCACCATAATTCCGCTCCGATCCCCTGCGCGACTCGACCAATAGAATTCGGTGGATTGGGATCGGCGCACACCACTGGTCGGCCGTTGCGCATAATCCCAGCCTTCTCGGCACCGATCGCGGAGCGGGTCGTGCCCAACCATTGCATATGGTCGAGTCCAACCGAAGTGATTAACGCCACATCGGCATCCACGACATTGACCGCATCCTGGCGTCCGCCTAAACCGACCTCCAATATCGCTATATCAACACCGTGCTGCGTGAAGATCCAAAACGCAGCGAGTGTGCCGAATTCAAAGTAGGTAAGTGGAATTTGGCCTCGCGCGCTATCGACGGCGGCGAATGCCGCCGCCAATTCATCATCGGCCGCCGCATTGCGTTCGAGCCGAATACGTTCGTTGTAACGCACCAAATGCGGCGACGTATAAGCACCCACTCGATAACCGGCCGCAATATAGACGGATTCCAACATCGCGACGCTCGAGCCCTTGCCATTAGTACCGGCCACGCTGACGACGGCGCCGGGCAACTGCAAATGCAGCGCCGCCAACACCGCACGCACCCGATCGAGGGTCAGATCCATGCTCCGTGAATGGACTGACTCGATATAGCGTAACCATTCCCCTAGCGGAGTGCGCGCGGTCGGAGTCTCAGGCATGGTAACAGCGGCCGTTGCAGCGACCGCGTAGCGGTTAGGTAGTCGGCCCTGAAAAAGTCACAGTTCGTTGAATTACTTTAATTTATACACAGGCCGGGAGTCATAAATTTACCAGAGATCGGACCGACTACAAGAAAAAACCGGCAAAAGATCAAACGTTTTTTCTTTCGTTGTTTCCGGAAGGCGTCATTTTTGGTTGTCGGCAAGGTGCCCGAGACGCCGAAGCGGCCATTACATGAATCAGACACATGGAGATAATTGAGTATCGGAAGTCGCAGGGCAACGCTACCGCGTCCTTCGGCAATTGCTCCTGCATTGCTCTCGACTCTGGCTCCTGCTTCGTTCTACCTCGTCCATCCGTGGACTCGTACCACCTACATCCCGGTAGGAAACGCTACCGCGTCCTTGCTCGCGCTCATTACCTACATCCCTGTAGGCAACGCTACCGCGTCCTTGCTCGCGCTCATTACCTACATCCCTGTAGGCAACGCCGCCGACAGCCCGCGTTTTTCAGGGACGACTAGCTATTAGCGCACAAGGTTTCGAGCAATGAGTGGATGGTGGTGCGTAATTGGCGACGATCTACGATCACGTCGATCGCACCGTGTTCCAACAAAAATTCCGAGCGTTGGAATCCTTCAGGCAGTGTCTCGCGCACTGTTTGTTCAATTACCCGAGGCCCGGCAAAGCCGACCAACGCGTTCGGTTCGGCGATGATAACGTCGCCAAGCGTGGCCAAACTCGCTGAGACACCGCCCATCGTCGGGTCGGTGAGCACTGAAATATACGGAATCCGGCGTTCACTCAAGCGCGTCAGAGCGGCACTGGTCTTCGCCATCTGCATCAACGACAACACCGCCTCTTGCATCCGCGCGCCGCCGCTCGCGGCAAAACAAACGAGCGGATGGGCGCTCGCCACGGCAGCATCGACCGCGCGCACGAATCGCTCGCCCACTACCGAGCCCATCGAGCCCCCCATAAACTCAAACTCAAACGCCACCGCCACGACTCCAGTGCCGTTGAGCGTACCCTTCATCGCCACCAACGCATCGTGTTCGCCGGTACGTTTGTGCGCTTCGGCAAGACGATCCTTGTACTTCTTGGTATCGCGAAACTTCAACGCATCAACCGGCCTCAAACCCGCGCCGATTTCTTCATGCTCGCCTTCGTCTAAGAACGCGCGTAATCGGTGGCGCGCGCTGATGCGAATATGGTGGGCGCATTTTGGACACACCTCAAGATTCCGCTCCAATTCCGCCCGATATAATACCGCGGCGCATTCCGGACATTTACTCCATACGCCTTCCGGGACTCCCCTTTTACCGAGGCTTGCCGGTGACTTAATCTTCGGTGGCAGTAACTTTTCCAACCAAGTCATGGACTGATTTTCCTAGATATTCGTGTTAGGCCGCACTGCTGCCGCTTTGGGTCGCCGTCTCCGCGTCTTGTGCCTGTACCGCAGCGACGAAACGCCGCATCTTGTCGTGGCTTTTTATGCCGGGTGCAGATTCCACGCCACTGCTCACATCTACCGCGAACGGTCGCATCACGCGCATGGCCTCGGCAACGGTGTCAGCGCTCAGTCCCCCGGCCAGGATGATCGGTCGAGCGGTTGGGCCGGGATCACGCCAGACAAAGCTCTGGCCCGTACCACCGGCCACAGCGGGGCTATAGGTATCCAATAAAACGCCCCGCGCACCCGGATATTCGGCCACACGATCGGCAATGGCATCGTCATCTCGGACCCGTAATGCCTTCAAATAGGGCAGCGGGCAATCTGCGCAGCGCACGGCGGACTCGTCGCCGTGAAACTGCACGATATCAAGCCGTACCTCGCGCAGAATTTCCTGCAAGAACGTATCCTCGGGATCTACAAACACCCCAACAATATCCACGAGTGGCGGCGCCAGCGCACTGATCGCACGTGCGATATCGGTACTCACTCGGCGAGGACTCGCGTCGTAAAACACCATACCGATCGCATCGGCACCCGCCGCAAGCGCGGCTTCGGCATCGGTGACACTAGTGATACCGCAGATTTTTATCCGGGTTCGCATAATTTTTGGTGTTTAGTAGCGTGAGTCTACCAAAATCTACACGCCGCCGGCGGCGGCGGTAATGCGAAATGCGCGGGGTATTCAACCCCGGTGAGATACAAGCCATGCGCGGGAGCGGTTATACCGGCGCGACGCCGATCCGCACCTTGCAAC
>CAXMMZ010000059.1:0-7135 GCA_964194565.1 Arenicellales bacterium | reverse complement strand
CTCCTCAAAGCCTGTGATTCGTCGAACCAGGAAACGCATGCGGGCGGGGTCGGTGACCGCGAGTTGTTTCATCTTCGCGACCGACGCGGGCGCCGCGCGAAATTCTTCACGGCGGTGAATCAATGTCACGCTCGCAGCAATATCGTACAACTCCAGCACCCAATCCAGTGCCGAATCGCCGCCGCCCAGTATTATGATGTTCTTACCGCGATAGCGTGTCTTGTCTGCAATTTTGTAATGCAGGTTCGCGCCCGCAAATCGAGCGATATCGGGCAATCGCAACGGCCGCGGTAAGAATGAACCCAGGCCGCCCACGATCACCACCGTTTTCGCAATAAACTCAGTACCGGTACTCGTCGCCAGCCGGAAACTGCCGTCTTCGCGGCGCTGTAATTCGACGACTTGTTGCCCCAAGTGATAACTCGGCGCAAACGGTCTGATTTGTTCGGCGAGTCGATTTATCAGTTCCTCTGCACCAATGATCGGCAGGGCCGGAATGTCGTAGATCGGTTTGTCCGGATACAGCGCCGTGCACTGCCCTCCAATCACCGGCAGCGAATCCACCACATGGGCGTCGATGCCGAGTAATCCCAACTCAAACACCTGAAACAGACCGCACGGACCGGCACCGACGATCACCGCGTCCGCATTAATGCTTGTGCTCATTTAGTCCCTCTGCGATAACCGATTCGCGCTTCGATCGCTAAGCCCGTAAGCAAATGTCGACATTGCGCGAGCAAGCCTAGCTCGCGCGACGAACCGCCCGATTAATACCGATAGTATTCGGGTTTGAACGGACCCTCAACCGGTATACCGAGGTAATCAGACTGATCCTTGCGCAGTGTCGTTAAATGTACGTCGAGCTTTTCGAGGTGCAATGCCGCCACTTTTTCGTCCAGCTTTTTAGGCAACACATACACCTGCAGGCCGTATTTTTCGTGATGATTCCATAATTCGATCTGCGCCAGGACCTGATTGGTGAACGACGCGCTCATAACAAAACTCGGGTGCCCGGTCGCGCAACCTAAATTCACCAAGCGGCCCTCCGCCAACACGAGAATGCGCTTGCCGTCGGCAAACTCTACCTCGTCCACCTGCGGTTTCACATTGTGCCAGGTGAAATTACGCAGCGCTTCGATCTCAATTTCCGAATCGAAGTGGCCAATGTTACAAACGATTGCGCGATCCTTCATCTGGCGCATATGGTCGAGAGTAATGACACCGATGTTGCCGGTAGCGGTAACGAAAATATCTCCGACCGCGGCCATCTCATCCATCGTTTTAACGTCGTAGCCTTCCATCGCCGCCTGCAACGCGCAAATCGGGTCGATCTCGGTAATGACGACGCGCGCGCCTTGATTGCGCAAGCTCGCCGCCGACCCTTTACCGACGTCGCCGTAACCACACACCACTGCGACCTTACCCGCCACCATCACGTCGGTGGCGCGCTTGATTCCGTCGACAAGACTTTCACGGCAACCGTATAAGTTGTCAAATTTCGATTTGGTTACCGAGTCGTTAACATTAATGGCCGGCACCTTTAACGACCCGGTTTTGGCCATTTCATAAAGACGGTGTACACCCGTTGTCGTTTCTTCGGATAAGCCGCGCACGTCGTCCAACATAGCCGGATATTTATCGTGCATCACCGCCGTGAGATCGCCGCCGTCATCCAGTATCATGTTAGGCCTCCAGCCATCCGGTCCTTCGATGCTTTGATCGATGCACCACCAAAATTCCTCGTCGGTTTCACCCTTCCATGCGAACACCGGTATACCGACCGCGGCAATCGCCGCCGCGGCTTGATCCTGGGTGGAAAAAATATTGCACGAACTCCAGCGGATTTCCGCGCCAAGATCGATCAGGGTTTCGATCAGCACTGCGGTCTGGATCGTCATATGCAGACAGCCGGCGATGCGTGCACCGCTTAGCGGTTTACTGTCACCGTATTCGTCTCGTAATGCCATCAGGCCCGGCATTTCGGTTTCAGCGATCGCGATCTCCTTACGCCCCCACTCCGCGAGTGCAATATCCGCCACTTTGTAATCGGTGAATGCCGTCATCAAATGCCCCTGTTAAAACGCACGTTTTAAATCGTCGACCAAATCGATCTTTTCCCACGAAAATCCGCCGTCCGCTTCCGGCTCTCGACCGAAGTGGCCGTATGCGGCGGTCCGTTCGTAGATCGGTCGACTCAACCGCAGGTGCTCACGAATTCCACGCGGCGACAAATCCACCAACTACTGCAGCACCTCTGATAATTTCGCCTCGTCGACTCGGCCGGTGCCGCCGGTGTCGATGTAAACCGACAACGGTTTGGAGACGCCGATCGCATACGAAACCTGGATCGTACATTTATCCGCAAGTCCGGCCGCTACCACGTTTTTGGCAAGATACCGCGCGGCATAGGCGGCCGACCGATCGACTTTGCTGGGATCCTTGCCGGAAAACGCGCCACCGCCGTGCGGCGATGCACCCCCGTACGTATCGACGATGATTTTGCGGCCGGTCAACCCGCAATCTCCATCGGGACCACCGATCACAAACCGACCGGTCGGATTAACATAGAACTCGTCCTCAGAACACATCCAACCATCCGGCAGCACGCCCACCACATAGGACCGCACGATCTCGCGTATCTCTTCCTGGCTCAACGACTCGACATGCTGCGTCGACACCACCACTGAAGTCGCACCAACCGGACGGCCATCGACGTATTTCAGTGTGACCTGACTCTTTGCATCCGGTGCCAGACCCAGGGCTTTCCCAGAGTGGCGGTCATCTGCCATCCGTTTCAATATTTGATGCGAGAAATGAATTGGGGCCGGCATCAGCGCCTCGGTTTCGGTACAGGCGTAACCGAACATCAGGCCTTGGTCGCCGGCGCCCTCGTCCTTATTACCGGCCGCATCAACACCTTGGGCAATATCACCGGACTGCGCATGCAGATAGATTGCCACGTCGGCGCTTTGCCAATGGAACCCTTCTTGTTCGTACCCGATCTCGCGTACCGCGTTGCGGGCCCGCTCCTCGATCACATCGTTGGTTATCGATCCGGGTCCGCGCACTTCGCCCGCCAATATGATCCGGTTCGTCGTGCACATGGTTTCGCACGCGACCCGGGATCCGGGATCCGCGGCTAAATACGCATCCACCACGGCATCGGAAATACGGTCACTCACCTTGTCCGGATGCCCTTCAGATACGGATTCGCTGGTAAACAGATACTCAGATTTCGACATAATGAAAATCCTTTCTAATTCTGGGTAATGCCCGCGAGATGGGCCAGGTAGCGGCAACGTAGCGATTCAGTATCGCCCACGCATAGTCGCGCCGACGGGGCCGCACATTAAACATAGTGGCGCGGAAAGTAAATACGGATTCGCGGCGCTGGCGGCCGATACGCAATGACGTTGCGGTCACGGACTGCAATCAGCGCCGATCCGCAATAAATGGGCCGCTGTACGGCACAGCCATCGATCGCTGCTATAATGACCGGCACAACCATTCGGTAGGTCGGGAATAGCATGATCCGGAACGGCCTTTGCGGTATCGGGCTGAGTATCGGCCTCGGCGTGGTAGCGGCCGCGCCGGCCGCACAGTCTTTGTCGATAGGTGGTTCGCAGTACGTACGCGCCAGTTGTACCGGCGTGATCGAGCATTCCGAGACCCGGCACGAGGCCCACTGTGCCGTCGAAAATGTGCTGGTAGATGCTGAGGGAACCTTGATACCCGGCTATTCGTCCGCCTTTGCTAACCTGCGGCGCGGCCTATTGCGCGCTGCTGCTTCGGGTGCATCGGTCGACAGCGTGGATTACAACGGCCATGAAGCCGCGGCGCTATTCAAAGACACGCTGCGGATTTCTGGCCAGTGGAGCGGTCGCGTTCCGGTCACCGTGTCTATGTGGATCCGTTATCAATTCGATGGCATCGGTGATGCGCAATTGCGGGCTCAGCTCAGTGCCACCGAAACCCCGCGGCCCACTATTCGCAACCGCGCACGGATCGAACTGAGGCACCGCGGTACCAATCGCGTGCAATTGACCAATGCCTACAGTCAGGGCAATTTTGCCGCGCCCGAAAACGGCCGCTACACACCACGATCAGTGCTGATTCTACAGGTAACACAGATGGTGGATGCGAGTCATCCACAGATCGATATACGCTCGCATCTACAAACCTTTGCGTTGCCGAACCCGCGACCGATGCGGCCGATCGTGAGCGCATTGATTCGCGCCGAGGGGCGCTTAGAAATAACGGCTCCGAGCATGCTTCATATCGAATCCGAATCCGGAATTTTATATCGCCGCGCAGCTATGGCGCACGCCATCACCACGAATGCGCGGCGGGCACACCGCGAAGCATTGATGGCCGTGAGCAATAGTTTTGCGTTAAATTCGACGCTGATGCCCGCCGTAACTAGTACTCTATCAAGGTAATATTGGCGGATACGGCGATACCATCCTTGGCAAGGACTGGGCCATTGCCGGCGGGTGGCGCCTCGCCTTGGCCGTGCGGGTGGGCTCTGCACCCGTCAAATATTAGCTCGATAGAGTACTAATCGTCCCTAATTAACGCTTAGTCTTTCGCCGGTTTTTCTTGTAGTCGACCCGATTTCTGGTAAATTCATCACGGCCAATTTGTGTATAAATTACACTAATTCAATGAATTATGGATTTATCAGGGTCAACTAACTACAGCACAATGACTCAAGCCGTACCGCCGCCAGTCCCCGCCCCGACCGAGGCCATCCAGTTTCCCCTGGATGTCGATATCAACGCCGTCGTGAACGACATCGTTCGCGATTGGAGCGCGTCGCCGGTATTGCAGACAGGGAGCGCCGATATGGTCCAGGCGAGTTTACCCCAACATCTGCCGCGCGGCGGCGCACCTATGTCGCGGGTACTGAATGAAATAAAGTCGGTGGCGGTAGCGTATAGACGCCGCAATGCCCACCCCGGTTTCTTTGGTTATGTGGCGTCGCCCGGGCTACCTACCGACCCGCTAGGACACGCCATGACGGCCGCCCTTAACCAAAACGTGGTGGGCTATCCCGGTTCGCCCGGCGCCGCGGCCACGGAGCGCACAGTGATCGAATGGTTCCGGCAACTGTGCGACTTTCCGGTGGGCACCGACGGTGTGTTGCTGAGCGGTGGATCGCTCGCAAACTTAGCCGCGTTAGCCGCGGCATTATACGACGCCCTGGGCGAGGCGGCGATACGTGACGGCTTGGTGGCGCAGGGGCACCGTGTACCCATAATACTTGCCGCAGAGTCCGTGCATTTTTCCGTGCAACGCGCCGCAACGGTGCTCGGGGTCGGCCAAAATCAGGTTCGCAGCATCGCCGTTGACGATCAATTTCGCATGGACGCGGACACACTGGAGAACACGCTGACGGCCGCGCAAGACCGCGACGAGCTGCCGTTTTGTGTCGTGGCCAGCGCGGGGTCGACGACCACCGGCGCCGTCGACCCGCTCGAGGCCATCGCCGATCTCTGCACGCGATTTGGAGTCTGGTTGCATGTGGACGCGGCGTATGGGGGTGCTGGCCTACTGGCCGCCGGTTTACGTCCGTTGTTTTCAGGTATCGAGCGCGCCGATTCGGTATCGATGGATTTGCATAAGTGGTTCTACCTCGCGTTCGACGGTAGTGTCTTGCTATACCGTAACCCGGACGCCGCACGGCGCGTATTTTTCTCGCAGTCCGAGTACCTGCAGTTCGACCAACACGGCCCGGCCGAAGAACATATGTTCTTTCATTTAGGCCCGGAGCTGTCGCGACGTTTTCGCGCGCTCCCGGCCTATCTCGCGTTTCGCTACTACGGCGCCGACCGGCTGGGCCATCAAGTGCAATACAACGCGGATTGCGTGCGCTACCTGGCGTCCCTTATCGAAGCCGAAACCGACCTCGAACTCGTGAGTCCGGCGGTATTGTCGATTTGCTGTTTCCGCTTCGCGCCCGTATCGATGCGTGAAGATACGGCGTCCGTCGACACATTGAATCGGCGTATACGCGACGCACTGCAAGCATCGGGCGAATTCTACCTATCACCCAATGACATTCGCGATCGGCCGGTATTACGAGTTTGCGCAATCAGCCACACCACCCAAGCCCGACATATGGAGCAATTAGTCGAATTCGTACTCGCGGCGGGGCGAGCGCTACTCTGATGTTGACTCCGGCATCGGCTGGCCGGTATTCACGATATGCATCGTCGTAGTGGGAAACGCCATTTCGGCGCCGTGGGCGTCGACGATCCGCATTATCTGCAATAGCACATCTTGTTTGATATTGTGATATTCGACGCCCTTTGTGGTGTCGGTAAAGCAATACACAAACAAGTCCAAGGATGACGGACCAAAGGCGGAGAAATTCACCATCAGCGTCTGGCTCGAGTCGATATGCGGATGTTGCTGCAACATGGATGTGATGTCGCTGACAATCACTTTGATGCACGCTACATCATCGTAACGGATGCCGATGGTCTCATAGATACGGCGCCGCTCCATGCGCGACACATTCTCCACAACAATACTGGTAAAGAACGCATTGGGAATATACAGCGGGCGGCTATCAAAGTTGCGCACACAGGTAACACGCCAGCCAATATCCTCGACCGTGCCTTCAATCTCCCGGTCCGGAGAACGCACCCAATCCCCGACCGCAAACGGACGGTCCAGATGGAGCATGAGTCCACCGAAAAAATTTGCCAACAAATCCTTCGCGGCGAATCCGATCGCGATGCCGCCGATTCCACCAAATGCGAGCACTCCACCGATGCTGAAACCTAAGGTCTGTAGAGCCGCAAGGGCCGCCACCACCACGACACATAACCGCAGCAGTTTTCCGACCGCATTCAGAGTAGTGGCGTCATAGGGCTCCGGGTCGTCGCCGTGTTGCGCCACGACGCCGCGTTCCACTGCATTGATCAACCGCAATACGAACCAAGCCAACACCGCCACTACACCAACTTCGCGCAGCGGGGCGATCGCTTCTAGCGCCGCCAGCCCGGTTTCGTTGTGGATGATGTCCACCACAACAGCGACGCCGATCAGACCGATCAATACCAGCATCGGAGTATGCATCGCATTGAACAGGGCATCGTCCCAAATCGACTTGGTACGCCCGACGCGG
>CAXMMZ010000058.1:0-6976 GCA_964194565.1 Arenicellales bacterium | reverse complement strand
TTGGCCGTGCGAGTGGCGTCGACCTCGGCGGCGAGCCCGATGGCTTGATTCCTTCGCCGGCGTGGAAGCAGGCGGCGCGCGGTGAGCCTTGGTACCCGGGCGAAACGGTAATTGCTGGGATCGGCCAGGGCTTTACGTTGGCGACGCCATTGCAGCTGGCGGCGGTGACGGCGACCCTCGCGAATCGGGGTCGGCGCATCACGCCACGATTGCTGGCCTCGTTGCAGAGCCCGCGTGCTCTCATCGAGCCGCTCGCACCGCTTGATCTCGGCCCGCTCGGAGCCAACGCGCCGGCCGACTACAAACGCATAATCGATAGTATGGTGGACGTGGTACACGGCACACGTGGCACCGCCCGCGCCATAGGCAAAACGGCGCGTTTCAGGATTGCAGGCAAAACCGGTACCGCGCAGGTGATCGGGCTTGCCCCTGGGCAAAAATACGACGCAGAGAGTATCCCCGAGAAGTTTCGTGATCACGCGTTGTTCATTGCGTTTGCCCCGGCTGAAGACCCCAAGATCGCGGTTGCGGTGATCGCCGAAAACGGGGGCGGCGGCAGCCGCATCGCGGCGCCAATTGCGCGCCAGGTTCTGGACTATTACCTGCTCGGGCGACACTTCGATTTGGATGATGCGATGGCGGATGAACCGGCATCAGGACGCACCGGGGTGCGCGTTCCGACTCGCCCAGCCGTCCCGGGCTGGTTGTAGCCGGGGCGGTTGATCGCGGCGGATAGGATTGATCAGGCAATGAATGAGACCTCGGAATTTAACGTCGATGTACCACTGCTCGGGGCATTGTTGCTGTTGTGCGCAGGCAGCCTCGCAATTTTGTTCAGCGCGGGTGGGGAAGATCTGGGCCTGCTGGGACGGCAATCGGTACGGATCGGTGCGGCATTGGTGGTAATGCTGGTGCTGGCGCAAGTTGCGCCGGCGTCCCTGGCGCGTTGGTCGCCGCATGTATTCGGCGCGGGTTTGGTGTTGCTGCTGCTGGTGTTGGGCATCGGCATCGTCGGCA
The DNA here is from genome assembly GCA_964194565.1 of Arenicellales bacterium. GTDB lineage: Bacteria > Pseudomonadota > Gammaproteobacteria > Arenicellales > JAOTWM01 > JAOTWM01. The sequence continues at coordinate 5,959 of CAXMMZ010000058.1, read as the reverse complement.
GGGGCGCGCAACGCTGGCTCGATCTCGGTATCGTGCGCTTTCAGCCTGCAGAAATTATGAAGCTTGCGGTGCCGATGATGGTGGCTTGGGTAATGACTCGGGCGCCGCTACCGCCGCGAATTCGGGATCTCGCGGTCGCGATGGCAGTGGTGCTCGTGCCGGTGGTACTTGTTGTGCTGCAACCTGATTTGGGGACAGCGGTGCTTATCGGCGTGTCAGGGGTGCTGGTGATTTTTCTCGCCGGGCTGCGCTGGCGCTACATTGTTTCCGTGGTGTTGCTGGTAGCGGCCGCCACGCCGGTACTGTGGTCGATGTTGCACGATTATCAGCGACGCCGCATCGTGACGTTGTTCGACCCTTGGGCCGATCCGCTGGGCGCCGGGTATCACACCATTCAATCCATTATCGCGGTGGGTTCAGGAGGCACCTACGGCAAAGGTTGGCTGAACGGCAGCCAGTCGCAACTGGAATTCATTCCTGAGCGCAGTACAGATTTTATCTACGCTGTATTTGCCGAAGAATTTGGACTGATTGGCGGCCTTATGCTGGTGGCATTGTATATGTTTATCATCGCGCGCAGCCTGATGATTTCGTTTTACGCGCGCGATACGTACTCACGGTTGCTGAGTGGCAGTCTTGCGCTCACGTTTTTCTTCTATCTGTTCGTGAATATCGGTATGGTCGCGGGCATTCTGCCTGTAGTCGGCGTTCCGTTACCGTTGGTGAGTTACGGGGGCACGTCGATGGTGACGTTGATGGCAGGGTTCGGAATATTGATGAGCATTCAATCGCACCGCCCGTTGATGCAATAGGGTGCCAAATCACAATTTTGATCGACCATGATTTTACAGGGTACGAGTTAATAGACGACTTATGGATAGTTCCGAACGATCTCATGGAATAGGCGGGCGAATTAGTTTCAGGTTGCTGGCTATGGCCGTAGCCGTGGCGCTCATGAGCATAAGCCAGGTAACGCCCGCACTTGAGTTGGAGAATCATCCGGCAATTCACGAGTTGATCGACGAAATGGTCTCCAAGCACCAGTTCGAGCGGATTGACCTAGAGCGCTTATTCCGTCAGGTCGCGATTCGCGACAGTGTGGTGCGCGCGATGAAACGGCCAGCCGAGCGCCTGCCCTGGCACAAGTACCGTTCATTGTTCATATCCGACCAAGGCATTCAGAACGGCGTGGCATTTTGGGCGCGGCATCGGGCAACACTCGAGCACGCCAGCGAGCAGTACGGTGTGCCGGCTCAGATCATTGTGGCAATAATCGGTGTCGAGACGCGCTACGGCAAAGTGCTGGGCAAACATCGCGTCCTCGACAGCCTCACAACGCTGGTTCTGCGCTATCCGCGGCGCGCAGAATTCTTTCGCCGAGAGCTTGTCGAGTTCTTGCTATTGTCGCGCGAAGAAGGATTCGACCCGCTCGCAGTGATGGGGTCTTATGCCGGGGCAATCGGTGTTCCACAATTTATGCCGAGCAGTTACCGCGCGTACGCAGTGGATTTCAGTGGCGATGCGCGCCGCGATTTGATATCCGAACCGGCGGACGCGATTGGCAGTGTCGCGAACTATCTGGCCCGGCACCGTTGGCGGCCTGGCAAGCCAGTCGTCGCGAACGCTACGGTCGCGGCAGGTGTGGATGTCAATGCGCTGCTGGCCAAAGGCCTCCACCCGGAGTCGACCGTGGCGGCGCTGATTCAGGCTGGGATCAACATTGATGGTGCTCCCGGGGCCGATACGGCGGCAGCGTTAATGAGTTTTGAAACGCTCGATGGCGTCGACTATCGTATCGGTTACGGAAATTTTTTCGTCGTGACGCGATATAATTCGAGCCGTCTGTACGCATTGGCCGTGTACGAACTCAGTGAGGAGATATTAGCCCGTCGGAAAAGATCGCAATGAATTTCCGAATCGTCATTGTATTGGGTACTGCGCTGGTTGTAGGGGGTTGTATCAATCGTGGCGGTTACTACAAAGACGATGGTCCGCCACGCCGTGCCAAAGTCGATGTGTCCCGCGTGCCGGATGCCATACCGCGCCGCGAACCGCTGAGCAAGACCGGCAACCGGCCGTACAGTGCACTGGGTCAGGTATACCGGCCGGTCAAATCCGCGCGCGGTTACCGCGAACGTGGTGTTGCTTCGTGGTATGGAAAAAAGTTCCATGGCAAACGGACATCCAGCGGTGAGCCGTATGATATGTACGCCATGACCGCCGCACACCGGACATTACCGTTACCGAGTTATGTGCGAGTTCGGAATCGAGACAATGGTAAAACCGTCGTGGTGCGAGTCAACGACCGCGGGCCGTTTCTCCGCGATCGAATTATCGATTTGTCTTATGCCGCCGCCTATCGGCTTGGCATCGTCGGTCACGGTACGGGCTCGGTCGAGGTTGAGGCGATCATGCCGGGTGAAGCGAAAACCGTGAGCGTCGCAGTGCCCGCGCCGGTTACCGAAAAGGTGGTGCGCCCGGTACTGTCGCAGGTTTTTATTCAGGTCGGTGCATTTTCCGATCCCGCTAATGCCCAGGCACTGCGCAACCGGCTCATCGGCGCGGGGTTTCATCCCGTTGCAATCGATATCGCGCCGAGCGATGCGCTGCGAGTGTACCGAGTTCGAGTCGGGCCGCTCCCGTCGGTGCTGGAGGCCGAACACGAACTGGTTCGACTCAATGATACTTATGCCGATACGCCCCGAATAATTGTTGAGTAGCGTTGGAGCGATACTAATGATCGATAAAATTTTGCGGTTTGGGGCTAGGTCGGTGTTGGCGCATGTTATGGCAGCAATTCTGGTATGGCCGGCGCTGCTGTCGGTAAGCCACGCCGCATCCATTCCGGATGCGGCGCGCGCATCGATTCCACCGCCGGATCTGGAAGCCCGATCCTGGGTGCTCATGGATTTTAATACCGGTTGGATTTTGGCCGAACATGATGCGGATTTGCGTATCGAACCGGCCAGCTTGAGTAAGCTTATGACCGCTTATGTCGTGTTCGATCGGCTCAAGCAGGGCGCATTGAAGATGGATGACCAAGTTCATGTTAGCGAGAACGCATGGCGTACGGGCGGCTCGCGAATGTTCATTAAGGTTAACTCAAATGTGTCGGTCGAAGACCTGTTGAAAGGTTTGATCGTACAATCCGGTAACGATGCGGCCGTGGCGCTGGCTGAACACGTCGCGGGTAGCGAGTCCGGCTTCGCGGAGTTGATGAATCAATATGCGCAAAAGCTGGGATTGAGCAACAGCCAATTCCAGAACAGCACCGGATTGCCGAACCCCGAGCATTACAGCAGTGCGCGCGATCTGTCGGTATTAGCCGCGAGCTTGATCCAGAAATTTCCGGATTACTATCGCATCTACTCTATACGTGAATTTGCCTACAACGACATTTCTCAACGCAATCGTAATAAACTGTTGTGGCGCGACGAGTCGGTGGATGGTGTTAAGACCGGCCACACTAAGGCGGCGGGCTACTGCCTGATCGGCTCCGCGCGGCGCGATGGTATGCGGCTTGTGGCAACAGTTACCGGCGCGAAAAGCCCGCGATACCGTACCAATGCAGTGCACTCGCTGTTAAAACACGGTTTTGCTGCGTACGAATCGCGGCTACTCTACGGCGACACGACGGCAGCCACCGAAATCGATGTGTATTATGGCGAAACCGATAGGTTACCAGTGGGTGTCGGTCGCGATCTGCACGTCACGGTACCGCGCGGGTCGTTCGATAAAGTCAAAGCGGAAATCGTCGTCAATGAGATGCAACTCGCCCCCATTGTGGCTGCACAACCGGTCGGTAATCTGACGTTGTCGTACGCCGGCGCAGTATTGGACGAGTACCCATTGGTGGCCTTAAACGGTGTCCCGGAAGGCGCGTGGTGGAAACGCCTGTTCGATAGAGCGCGGCTATGGATACGGTAGCGTTTGCGTGCACTGCATGAAGATTTGCAGATGAGCGAACACGACGGCGGCCGATCCGGTAACGGTCAGTGGCGCAATGGGGCCGGCGGTAACGGGCGAAACGGCAACAGTAAAGCCGAGGCCGAATTGCTACGCTTTCCGTGCCGTTACGAGATCAAGGCGATGGGGCGCAATACTAGCCAGTTCACTGTACTGGTGCAGTCGATTGTGACCCAACATGTGGAAATGGATGAACTCCTTGGAGTTCGTAGCCGCGGCAGTCGCCAAGGCACCTACGTGTCCGTTTCTTGTATGATCATGGCTCGCGACCGCGATCAATTGCATGCGATATATGCTGATTTGCGGGCGTGTGCGGATGTGGTCATGACATTGTAACTGGTCGCCCCTGAAGTCCGAACCCGTCGTGAATTATCTGGACTAAGGCCATGCCGCTGATGCCGGCTTCGTCACTGTCGAGTGTTACTGTGCGCCGACTTGGCCGTGTCGATTACCTATCGACCTTAAATCGTATGCGCGATTTCACCGAATCGCGGACTGCTGGCAGTCAAGACGAAATCTGGTTATTGCAACACCCGCCCGTTTACACCCAGGGTATCAGTTGTCAGGCGCGCCCGCGTGCGGCGGGTAAGGCGATTCCAGTGATTGGGACTGATCGTGGCGGACAGATCACTTATCATGGGCCGGGTCAGCTCATTGTCTATGTGTTGCTGGATTTGAAGCGTCGTAGCCTCGGAGTGCGTCGCTTGGTGACGATATTGGAGCAATCCATTATCGATTTACTGGCGCAGCATCGACTGACTGGTGCGCGACGCGAACGTGCGCCAGGTGTGTACGTCGCCGATGCGAAGGTCGCGGCGCTCGGAATCCGCGTGCGGCGCGGCGCCAGTTACCATGGCCTGAGTCTGAACGTGGCGATGGACCTGAGTCCGTTTTTGGCGATCGATCCGTGCGGATTCGAAGGCCTCGCGGTAACCGATTTACGTAGCCTTGGCGTGGACATAGATTTCGATGTCGTAGCGGCGCAGTTGGTCTCGATCCTGACCAGCGAGCTCGCTTGCGACAGCGTCGAGTTCGTTTAGCGCCGTCCCCGCGGAATGGGTTTAATCGCCCTGGTCCACGGTAGGCTGGCTAGAGCGCAGCGAAAGCCGGCGCAAACCTGCGGTAACATCGGCACGCTAGTGCGTTGTCGTTATCTGAAAAACAATATAAGACTACACTTTCAATAACATTTGTATAATATTGTTTATAATAATTAATTATTCAATTTCATCACCCAAATAACGTCTTAAATCGTGTAAACGCTCAGGCGTGCCGATATCCACCCAATATCCGCCGTGACATTCGCCGCTGACGGAGCCCGCTGCCACGGCCGTGCGTAACAATGGCCCGAGCGCGCGTTTGCCGGCACGGCAACCTGCAAAGAAATCACGGTGGTACAAACCGATGCCCGCAAACGTGGCGGCGGTGCCGGTACCGCTGTGGAGCGGCGTGACCCGGTCGCCGTCGAGGCGAAAATCGCCGTCGGGGTGGTGCGCGGAGTTGGGAACCATGACCAAATGCGCGGCAGATGTGGGCGTATCGGCTAGGGCTTTGATGGCGTAATCGGTAAAGATATCCGCATTGATTACGACAAACCGGTCGCTGTCGAACAACGGCAGGGCGTGGACGATGCCACCGGCCGTTTCCAGCGCACCCGCGCGTTCATGGGAATAGCGGATCTCGACGCCCCAAATCGTGCCGTCGCCGAGCGCCGCCACGATTTGCTCAGCGAGGTGAGCGATGTTAATTACGACTATTCGGATTCCGGCCGCCGCCAGCGCGGTCACGTGATACTCAATCAGGCTGCGACCACCCGCCTGCAACAACGGCTTTGGCGCGTGGTCGGTTAGTGGGCGCATGCGTTCGCCGCGCCCCGCGGCGAGTATCATTGCGTCCATACGCGGGGGTCGTCCAGAAGTGGCGCGATCACATCATTGAGAGCAGCCAAATCGGCATAGCGGTCGGCCTGCGTGTGGATATAGCGAAGCACTCT
>CAXMMZ010000057.1:0-12262 GCA_964194565.1 Arenicellales bacterium | reverse complement strand
GGGATGTATACGCCGAGCGACGGTCAAGCGGACCCGACCCGAGTCACGACGGCTTTCTGCATGGCTGCACGTCGGCTTGGGGCGCGCATCTATGAGCATTGCGCAGTGACCGGAGTGGACGCCGGCGGTGGCGCAGTGCGTGGCGTAAATACCGAGCGCGGCATGATTGTCGCCGGCACCGTGGTCTGTGCGGCCGGGGTCTGGTCGAGCCGATTGCTACGGAGGTTGGGATTGTCGTTGCCGACGGTTTGGGTGCGAAATTCGGTCGCGCGTACCGAACCGTTGGCCGCGCTGACTGCGAGCGCGGTATGGATGCCTGAGGTTGCGTTTCGCCAAGCGGCGGACGGCCGAGTAACGATAGCGCCTGGAGCGATCGCGCATCATGACATCATGCTCGACAGCGTCCGTTACGCCACGAAATTCTGGCAGGCCTTGCAGCAGGATAAGGATAGCCTCAGGCTACGCCTCGGCCGACCGCTACTGGACGATATTTGCGGACGGTATCGTCGCTTCACGACGCATCGCACGCTGGATCCGGCGCCGGACTCGATCGCGCTACGTGCCGCGGTCGATTGTTTCACGCAGCGCGTCGCCGCGGATCAAACGGTTCGTGTCGCCAGATCCTGGGCCGGCTATATCGATATGACCCCCGATCTGTTGCCGGTCCTGGATGCGCAAGCCGCACCCTCCGGATTGGTGGTCGCTACGGGGTTTAGCGGCCACGGGTTTGGGCTTGGACCCATCGCCGGCCGCGTCGTGGCGGAGATGGCAACCGGTCGTGACGTGGATGCCGATCTCAAACCGTTTCAATTACAACGTTTTAGTGAGCGCGCAACACCGCAACCCATAATCTGAGCCGCGCACTGCCGGGCCGGCGAAAATATTCACTATTGTTGACCGTTTGTCCATCGGTTTCCGTTAAGGTTGGCGCGTTCTGGTAATCTAATATGCTAGCTAATCTGCCACCTAAGCCGCGGTGGTAACGAGGGACTCATGACACTTCTTATTTGGTTTCTTCTCATATTTGCAGTGCTGGTGGCGGCGGCGCGTATGCGGGCGCCAATGTGGACATGGACCGCCGTCGCAGGTGGTTTTCTAATCGTGACGACGGCGATGGGTATCCTGCCCGGCATCCTGGTGGCAATCGCTTGGGTCGTATATGTCGGTCTCGCAGTCGTATTCAATATAGAAGGACTGCGGCTGCGATTTATCAGTGGCCCAGTATTGAGTCGGATTCGCGCGATCTTGCCGCCGATTTCCGCGACCGAACGCGAAGCCATCGAAGCCGGCACGGTGTGGTGGGATGCGGCGTTGTTTCAGGGCGACCCGCAATGGCGGCAACTGTTGGATGTGCCCGCGCCGCAATTGACTGCGGAAGAGCAGGCGTTTCTGGACGGTCCGGTCGAAGAGCTATGCGGGATGCTCGACGATTGGCAGATCACCCATGAACTCAACGATTTGCCGGCCGAAGTATGGACGTTTCTGAAGCAGCATCGGTTCTTCGGGTTGAATATCCCGAAGCAATACGGTGGCCTCGAATTCTCGGCGCTCGCGAATTCAACGATCGTAATCAAGGTTTGTAGCCGCAGCGGTACGGCCGGAATCACGGTCATGGTGCCGAACTCGCTCGGACCCGCCGAATTGTTACTGCATTACGGCACTGATGAACAGAAGGATCACTATTTGCCGCGTCTGGCCCGCGGAGAGGAGGTGCCTTGTTTCGCGTTGACGAATCCATGGGCCGGTTCCGACGCGGGCGCGATGCCGGACCACGGTATTGCTTGTTACGGCACCCACGATGGCGAGGAGGTGCTGGGATTTCGTACTACTTGGGACAAACGCTATATCACCTTAGGTCCGGTAGCAACCGTATTAGGGTTGGCGTTCAAGGCCCACGACCCCGAGGGTTTGCTGGGCGACAAAAAAGAATTGGGGATTACTTGCGCACTGATTCCAACTACGACACCTGGCGTCGAAATCGGTAACCGCCATCGGCCCCTCGATGGCGCGTTCCAAAACGGCCCGAACCACGGCGACGATGTGTTTGTGCCATTGCAATGGATAATCGGCGGTGAAGACGGAGTCGGCACCGGTTGGCGCATGCTCATGGAATCGCTCGCGGCGGGGCGCGGTATTTCGTTGCCGGCCAGCGGCGTGAGTGCGGCTAAAGTCGCGGCCCGCACCACCGGTGCGTACGCGCGAATTCGTGAACAGTTCAACATTCCCATCGGAAAATTTGAAGGCATTGAAGAACCGCTGGCGCGCATCGGCGGGTTGACTTATTTGATGGATGCGGGTCGATTATTGACGACCTCGGCGCTGGCATTGGGCGAGAAGCCATCGGTTATTTCCGCGATTGTCAAAAGCGAGTTAACGGAGTACGGCCGTGACGTTGTGAACGACGCGATGGATGTACACGGTGGCCGCGGAATATGTCTGGGGCCGCGTAACTACTTGGGCCGCGCGTATCAGCAGTTGCCGATTGCGATTACGGTGGAGGGCGCGAATATTCTGACCCGCAGCATGATCATCTTCGGTCAAGGGGCGATGCGCTGCCATCCGTACCTGCTAGCGGAAATGATAGCCGCCGCCAGCGAAGACCGTGACCAAGGGCTCACGGATTTCGATCGCGCGTTAATGGGGCATTTAGGATATGCCGTGCGGAACAAAGCGCGGTCGTTTGTTTATGCGATCAGTGGCGACTGGCTGGCGCCGACCGAGGGCGCTGGGGAGCCGAAGCGGTACTATCGGGCGTTGGCGCGCATGAGCGCGGCGTTCGCGTTTCTGGCGGATACCACGCTGCTTATCCTTGGTGGCGCGTTGAAGCGCAAGGAAAAACTGTCGGGTCGGTTTGCCGATGCGTTGAGCCATTTGTATTTATGTTCGGCGGCACTAAAGCGTTTCGAAGATACGGGCCGACCGGCTGCTGACCGGCCATTGTTGGACTGGGCGTGTCAACATGCGTTGTACGAAATTCAACAAGCCTTGGACGGTATTTTGCGCAACTTTCCGCCGCGTTTTCTCGGCGTGTTGCTACGGATCGTGGTGTTTCCTCTCGGGCGACGATACCGCCGCCCGGATGACGCGTTGGGGCACAGCGTCGCGAAACTGCTAATGGTGCCGTCCGCAACTCGCGACCGACTTACCGATGGCATCTATGTGAGCCATGATGCGGCTGACGTTACCGGCCGCCTCGAATACGCATTGGACTTGGTGTTGGAAGCGGAGCCGGCTAGGCAAAAAATCAAACACGCAGATCGGGAACCCGGTGCGGGTGTCGAGTATGCCGATTGGTTGACCGAATTAGTTGCGGACGGCGTGATCAGCAGCGACGAAAGGGAACAGCTCGCGCGTACCCACGCCGCCGTCGAGGACGTCATTGCAGTGGACGATTTTGCTCCCGATTCGTTTGCGGCAGACGATATTCCGGAATTGTCGGGCGATAGCCGTGACGGTACCGCTAAGGCGCCTGATGCGGTGGCGGAAGCCGGCGCAGCATAAAGGTAGGATTGCGATAGCTAACCCCGTATGGAGAGCGACCTCGTGGGCAGCGATGTGGCACCTGCAATAGAAGCTACGATCTACCCCGTGGACGCAATTGCGGCGCACGGTGGTCTCGATGTAATTGGGGTCGAGCAGGCCGGTAATCTTTCGGGATTATTTTGGGAGCGTGTGCGGCGCTCACCGCAAGCTCTGGCTTTTCGCGAGTACGATGAAGGCACCGAAACTTGGTGCGATTTTACGTGGGCGGCGATAGCGGCCGAAGTGTCGCGCTGGCAGGCCGCGCTCAGCGCTGAGCCATTACAACCCGGCGATCGGGTCGCGTTGCGTATGCGCAATCGCCGCCATTGGGTGATTTTCGAGCAAGCCGCGTTGGCTTGTGGCTTGGTGGTCGTACCGCTATACGTCGCCGATCGCGCCGATAATGTGGCCTACAGCATTAACGATTCCGGCGCACGCTTGTTGCTATTGGAAAGCGCGTCGCAATGGGACGACTTGGCGGACGTACACGCCGAACTCGATATCCTGCAACGCATCGTAATTCTCGAAGGAATAAGTACGCCCACGGATTCCCGCGTAGCGGCCGTCGGCGACTGGGTGTCGCAAGGCGATGCCGGCGAATTCGATAATCGCGGCGGCGGGCTGGATGAGTTGGCGACGATCGTTTATACGTCGGGAACCACAGGCGCGCCGAAGGGCGTGATGCTTTCGCATCGGAATATTTTATCCAATGCCCATATGGGCCTACAAAGCGTAGCGGTTACGACAGACGATTTGTTTTTGTCGTTTCTGCCGTTGTCGCATACCCTGGAACGTACCGCCGGTTATTACATACCGATAATGGCAGGCGCGGCGATCGCTTATGCGCGTTCGATTCCGGATATGCCGGAAGACCTGTTGCAGATCCGCCCCACCGCGTTGATCAGCGTGCCGCGAATATTCGAACGCGTTTACAAGGCGATTCAAACGCAACTCGAACAAGCTTCGAGCCTAAAGCGCGGATTATTTAATCTTACGTTGCGGGTCGGTTGGGAACGCCATCTGCACCGGCAAAATGAAGGACCGTGGCGCCCTAGTTTCTTATTATGGCCGTTGCTGGATGCATTGGTGGCTGCAAAAGTGCGTGCCAAGCTTGGCGGCCGGTTGAGCGTCGTGGTGTCGGGCGGGGCACCGTTGCCGCCGGTCGTAGGCCGCGCGTTTATCGGTCTCGGCATCAATATCTTGCAAGGCTATGGCCTTACCGAGACCAGTCCGAGCTTGACTATTAATACGTTGAACCGAAATCGTCCGGCCAGTATTGGTCTCCCGCTTCGCGGTGTATCGCTGCGTATAGGCGCTGACGATGAACTGTTGGCGAAAAGCCCGAGTGTGATGCTGGGTTATTGGGGCAACGAACAAGCCACGGCGGAAGCGATCGATGCCGACGGGTGGTTCCACAGTGGTGACTGTGCCCGCATCGAAGACGGATTCGTGTATATCACCGGTCGCATCAAAGATATTCTCGTACTGTCGAACGGAGAAAAAGTACCGCCCGCCGATATGGAGTCTGCGATCGCCGACGATCCATTGTTCGATCAGTCGATGGTCATTGGTGAAGGGCGCTCCTATCTATCCACGATCGTCGTGCTCAATCCCGAGTTGTGGTCGCCCGTGGCAGCGCAGCTCGAAGTCGACCCCAAGGATCAAGCGACATTGCAACGCGACGACGTCAAACAAGTATTGTTGGAGCGTATTGCGACCTGTATAGAAGCGTTCCCGGGCTACGCGAGAATCTACAAGATCACTGCCGTGCTCGATCCGTGGGTTATGGAAAACGGCTTGCTTACACCCACACTAAAATTAAAGCGAGCAAAAATTACCGAGCACTATCAACAGGAAATCGAACAAATGTATGCCGGCCACTAGTACGGATACTTATTCGGTATCCAAGTTCCTTATGATAAAGTAAGGCTAATGCCCGCGGTCTTATGCGAACAAAATGACCGTATCGTAACGGTCACGTTGAATCGCCCCGACGTATTGAATGCGTTGGATCCCGAGCTGGCACGTGAGCTGTTCACCGCGCTACAGACCGCGGCCACGGACGACGAAGTGCGTTGCGTCGTGTTGCGCGGCGCCGGCGCACACTTTTTGGCGGGCGGAGACATCGAATTTTTCCGCTCGCAAGTAGAGCAAACAGCCGCGTCCGGCGCTAATGATATCGCGTCGATTTTCGATCATGTGCACGGTGCCATTCGCACGGTGAGGCGTATGCCGAAACCCGTAATCGCGAGCGTCGCCGGCGCTGCTGCAGGATTCGGTGTGAGTCTAATGGCAGCGTGTGATCTCGCAGTGGCCGCCAACGACGCCGTGTTTACGTTGGCCTATTGTCATATCGGTGCATCGCCAGACGGCGGCAGTACGTATTTTCTACCGCGCATTGTAGGATTAAAACGAACCATGGAGTTGGTATTGCTGGGGGATCGCTTCGACTCCGCGACGGCGTTGGACATGGGCCTCGTAAACCGAGTCGTTGCGGCGGACCAGCTTGAGGCCGAGACTTACGCCTTGGCGGCGCGTCTTGCATCGGGCCCGAGTACTGCGTACGCGAAGGCCAAAACCTTGGTTAATGCGTCGCTGCATAACGACCTCGATACGCAGCTCGATTTCGAACAGTCACACTTTTTAGAATGCACGTCGAGCGAGGACTTCGCGGAAGGGGTGCGGGCATTCTGCGAAAAACGCCGGCCGAAATTTTTATGACAACCCTTAAAGACAAAACGTTGTTTATCTCCGGCGCGTCGCGCGGCATCGGTAAATCGATCGCATTGCGAGCCGCGGCGGACGGTGCCAATATCGTGGTGGCGGCGAAAACTGCCGAGCCCCATCCGAAATTGCCCGGAACGATTCATAGCGCCGCCGCGGAAATCGAGTCGGCCGGTGGCCGTGCGTTGCCGGTGGTGTTGGACGTGCGTTCCGAAGAACAGGTTCAGGCCGCCGTTAAGCAGGCCGCAGACACATTCGACGGCATCGATATCTTAATCAACAACGCAAGTGCGATCAGTTTAACCGGCACCGTCGAGACACCGATGAAGCGCGTCGATTTGATGTTCGGTGTGAACGTGCGCGGAACCTACTTGTGTTCGCAGGCTTGCCTACCCTATCTGCGGCAGGCCGACAATCCCCATATCCTGACCTTAGCGCCGCCGCTAAATATGGACGCGAAATGGTTCAAAGATCACGTCGCCTATACGATATCCAAGTACGGAATGAGCATGTGCGTGTTGGGGATGGCGGAGGAATTCCGCGATGATGGCATCGCCGTCAACGCGTTGTGGCCACGCACCGTGATCGATACCGCGGCGTTGCGTATGTTAGGCGGAATTATCAAACCGCAGAACTGCCGACATCCCGAAATCGTCGCCGACGCAGCCCACGCGGTTGTGACGCGGAACAGCCGTGAATTCACCGGCCAGTTTGTTATCGACGAGGAGTTGTTACGCGACGAAGGGGTAACGGACTTCGAGAGTTACGCGGTCGTTGCGGGTGGGAATTTGGTGACCGATTTGTTTCTCGACCGTTAGCCGGTTCGGCGCGGCGACTGCGGCATCACGATCGGTTAACCGGGATACTCGACGAGGGGTTCGGATCTCCGGAGAAATCGGCTAATGAGTCGGTGCACGCGCTGGCCGATGCGTAGGGTAGTTAGAGGCGAAGCCGAAAACCGCCGCTCATTGCAGCGCCAGATCGATGCGCCGGAACCACCACCCCAATGTGAGGGCACGGGCAATCATAAAGATCATCAGCGCCGCCCATAAGCCGTGATTGCCGAATAGCGACATCAAACTCCACGTCGCGGCGGCAAATACAATTAACGAGATAATCATGCCGTTACGCATCTCCCTGGTGTGGGTGGTGCCGATAAAAATGCCGTCGAGCTGAAAACTCCAGACCGAAATTATTGGCGAGGCAATAAGCCACGGCAGATAGCGTTGTGCTTCGGCCCGCACGGATTCGATGTTGGTAAGCAGCGCGATGAAGCCGGTGCCTGCAATCGCGTAGAGCGCCGTGTAGACGAGCGCCACGGCGGCGGCCCAGATCGTCGCGGTGCGCACCGCGGCACGAAATGCGGACCGATCGCGACGACCGTAGGCGCTGCCCGCCAGAGTTTCCGCGGCATGAGCAAATCCATCGAGGCCATAAGCGAGAAATTGCTGCAAATGCATCAACACGGCGTTGGCGGCGAGCGTCAGCGCGCCGAGGCTCGAACCGAGTGCCGTAAAATAGGCGAAGGCGGAAATCAGACATAACGTACGAATGAAGATGTTGCCGTTGACGCGCAGCAGCGAGGTCAACTGGACTCGGTCGAGCAGTGTGGTACGGTCGTAGCGGCCTCCCAGTGGGCGTAAGCTGCGCTGTAATAGCCATAATCCGACGCCTGCCGCCAAACACTCGCTGATCAGGGTCGCAGCGGCGACGCCTTTGACGTCCCAGCCGAAGCCCACCACGAATACCAAATCGAGCACGACGTTGGTGCCGTTCAACACGAGCTGGAGTACGAGTACTGCGCGAGTATTCTGCAGACCGATCAGGCTGCCCAGCACCACGTATTGCAGCAACGCGCCCGGGGCGCTCCAAACGCGAATTCGATAATAGTCTTCAGTGAGTGATTCGATTTGCGGATCGGCATCGAGTGCCCATAATGCGGCGTGACCGATTGGCCACTGTAGCGCGACGACGACCGATCCCAATAGTACCGCCAACAGCAATGCCCGGGCGATGCTGCTGCGCATTTCGTCGAGTTCACCGGCTCCATAGGCTTGAGCCACGAACCCTGTCGTACCCATGCGCAGAAACCCGAATCCCCAGTACAAGAAGCTGAACACGACCGCACCCAACGCGACCGCACCGATGTAGGCCGGGTCCGGAAGGTGGCCCACGACCGCGGTGTCCACGGCACCCACCAACGGGATCGACAGGTTTGAGAGGATGATCGGCGCGGCGAGCCGCCAGATCCGGCCGTGCCACTCTCGTCGTGAAGCGGTGTTGTTAGCGGAGGAGTTCAAGCGGGCGTATTATGGGGGTTACCGGAAGCTACGGCTAACCCGGACATTTCACGAAGGTGGACGATGGACCAAGAGTGTGCTCAATATTTGAGGCGGTAACCCTTGTTTTTGGGGGTGGGATTTCAGGCCGCGCGGCGTTTTTCGGCTTCGCCTCTCATCGCCCTACGCATACTGAGCAACGGGTATAGTAAAATCGGAGCCGAATGACGACCCGATACTATAACCGCTGATGGTTATCGCCCACCGTGTATTTGTTCCATGCGGGACCGTAACGTGAAGCAACCGTCGTTGCGGCGCGTCGCGATAGTCGGCGGTATGCGCATTCCGTTTTGCCGTGCTAATACGGTGTACGCGGAGCTTGGCAACCAAGACATGATGATCGGCGCGATGGCGGCGCTGGTGGATAAATACAAGCTTCAGGGGAAACGTCTCGGCGATGTGGCCGTCGGATCCGTCATCAAGGACTCGGCCGACTGGAATCTGAGCCGTGAGGTGGTGTTGTCGAGCGGCCTCGCGCCACAAACTCCGGGATTTGGAATACAGCGCGCTTGTGGCACGAGCCTCGACGCGACTATTGCTATCGCCAATAAAATCGCGATGGGCCAGATCGATGCGGGCATCGCGGGCGGGGTAGACACCACAAGCGACGTTCCGGTCGTATTCCGCAAACGCTTTGCGCGTCGTTTACTGGCCACAGCTCGCGCCCGTAGCTTTGGTGCGCGCCTCGGCGCATGGAAAGGTTTCAGGCCCGGTGAACTTAAACCCGAATTTCCCGCCGTCGCGGAACCGAGGACCGGAATGTCGATGGGCGAGCATACCGAATGGATGGCCAAAGAATGGGCGATTGAGCGTGAGGACCAAGACCGTTTTGCGTTAACCAGCCATCAGCGAGCCGCGGCCGCGTACCAGGAAGGGTTTTACGAAGATTTAGTCGCCGAGTTTCACGGTGTCGCTACGGATAATATTTTGCGAGCCGATACGAGCCTGGAAAAGCTTGCCGCGCTGACACCAGTATTCGACAGATCACCGGCCGGCACGCTAACGGCCGGCAACAGCACGCCATTAACCGATGGCGCCAGTGCAGTACTGCTATGCAGTGACGAATGGGCCGTCGAGCACGGCTTGACGGTGCAGGCATATCTTGTCCATGCCAAAGTGGCCGCGGTGGATTTTGTCGAGGACGAGGGGTTGCTGATGGCGCCGGCCTACGCAGTGCCCGCTTTGCTGGACGACGTGGGTATGGCGCTCGGCGATTTCGATTTTTACGAGATTCACGAGGCCTTCGCCGCGCAAGTGCTATGCACGCTGAACGCGTGGGAGAACAATAGGTTTTGCGAACAGCGACTCGGCCTTTCGGCACCGCTCGGCTCGATCGATCGCAGCAAACTCAATGTCATGGGCAGCAGCCTCGCGCTTGGGCACCCGTTTGCGGCGACCGGAACTCGCGTTGTCGCGACTTTGGCGAAGCTGCTCGCGCAGAAGGGCAGTGGCCGTGGCTTGATTTCGGTTTGCACCGCAGGCGGTATGGGAGTCACCGCGATTCTCGAAGCGGCGCCAGCCAGCGGTACGTCGTCCACGTAAAATTTGGGCCGCAAGGTTGCATGGCGAGCCCGGTAGGTCATAGTCTGATCGGCTTAGCCACTGCGCATCTCACCGGGCGACGTTTGCCGGTCGCGACCTGGGGCTGGTTCTGGTTTGCGCTTTTGGCTGCCAATGCCGCGGACCTCGATTTCGTGCCCGGTCTATTGTTGGGCGATATGAATCGATTCCATCATCAGGCGAGTCATTCGCTCGGAGCCGCGGTGATATTCGGTCTCGTCGTGGCGGAAATCGCGCGCCGCTATAACGGACCGGCACGGGCCTGGGCATTGAGTGGGTTTGCGATCTATGTTTCACACCTTGTGGGCGATCTCATCGCCGCGGATTACGGTGCCCCGTACGGCATTCCATTATGGTGGCCGGTTTCCATGGAGTACGTGATCTCACCCGTTGCGGTGTTCGCGTCGATCCATCACGGCGACCCGAGCGAGGCCACCCTACAGGTACTGGCGCAGATTTTTTCGACCCATAATCTTGGCGCCATCGGCCGCGAAATCCTGCTCATCGCACCGTTGCTACTGGGTGCGTGGTACATCCGCCGGCGTACCGTTAACGATCGTTCGGTAGCGCCTGCCCGAGCCCGTAAGAATTGACAATAGGCCTCCAGATCGCTACAGTTTGAAGCATACAAATAGCGCCGATTTGAGTTTCAGCTTGCGGGCGCTTTATAAGTACGGCTAAAGCGAGGCTTCGCAAGAACCTGCTAAAGCCAAAGCCGAAGCGGGTTTTTTTCGTCCTATTGCGGAGACCGGCAATGCCTAATCGATTACATGACATGCTGGCGACCCGATCCCACCTATTGGCGGACGGGGCCACCGGCACGAATTTGTTTGCGATGGGGCTCGGCCCCGGCGACGCGCCGGAGCTTTGGAACGTCGATCACCCCGATCGTATTGCGGAACTGCATCAAGCTTTCGTCGATGCCGGCGCCGATCTTATTCTTACCAATAGTTTCGGCGGTAACCGGCATCGGCTCAAACTCCATAAGGCCGAACATCGCGTACGCGAGCTCAATGAAGCGGCGGCGCGAATTACGCGCGGGATCGCCGATCAAGCCGGGCGCGATATCCTTGTAGCGGGGTCGATCGGCCCCACCGGCGAATTGTTCGAACCGCTTGGTCCATTGACCGCGAGCGACGGTCGCGACGCATTCGCAGAGCAAGCACAAGCGTTAGCGGCCGGTGGCGTCGATTTGTTGTGGATCGAAACGATGTCGTCCGAAGACGAAGTGCGCGCCGCGGTATCGGGCGCGGCTACTACCGGATTGCCGATTATCTGTAATGTGAGTTTCGATACCAACGGCTGCACGATGATGGGTATTACGCCGGCCGAACACGCAAAAATTTGCGGTGGCATTCAACCGCGTCTCGACGGTTTCGGCACGAACTGTGGTGTTGGTCCGGCCGAGGCTGTGGCCTGTGTACTCACAATGGGCGAAGCCGCTACAGCTGGTAGTGTGCTAGTGGCGAAGGCCAATTGTGGAATACCCGAGTTCGTCGACGGGGCGATTCGTTATAATGGCACGCCGGAACTGATGGCGGAGTACGCGCGGCTTGCGCGCGACGCGGGCGCACGCATCATCGGCGGATGCTGTGGCACCACGGCCGCGCACCTGCAAGCGATGCGCCAAGCGCTGGACTCCTATACCCCGAGTTCAGCCCCGAGTCTGGATACGATTGAAGCACGGCTTGGTCCCATTTCTCGTGGTGCCAAGGGTTGCGCAAGTGATGCACCGCGACGTAGCCGGCGACATATTCATTAATTAAATCCGCACTAATCGAACCCGGTCGCCGGTGTAACAAAAGCCGGTTTCCCGCTTTGCCTCTAACCGGCCGACGTGTCCCAAGCGTTACCGTCGGACGTGTCCCGTAGGCCGGATAGACCGACCGCGAAATCTGGCGCGGAACCGAACCCGGTGACTGCGGCGCGCAGAACGAATCCCATATCCCGCGCAGCGGACGGTTCGGCGATCAACCCTGTGTGACGTCGTGAACCATTTCCGATAAAGAGTGCGCGGCGGTCAGGCCAGGGCTCACGTCGGCGTGTAGTTGTTTGCTGATCTGACTAGTAGAGAATACGCCACGTACGGTCTGTGCGCCGCTTTCAGGCTCAGTATC
>CAXMMZ010000056.1:0-7937 GCA_964194565.1 Arenicellales bacterium | reverse complement strand
TGATGCGGGTTTTGATCATGGTGATGTTATTTTCCGCAGCCTATATCGCAGAAGTGGTGCGCGGCGGACTACAGGCCATACCTCGCGGTCAGCATGAAGCGGCGGATGCAATGGGGCTGACTTATTGGCAGGCGAGTCGACTGATTGTTTTGCCCCAGGCACTGAAGATCTCAATCCCGGGTATCGTCAACACCTTCATCGGTCTATTTAAAGATACCACCCTGGTGCTCATTATCGGTATGTTGGATCCACTCGGCATCGGTCGTGCCGCATTGGCAGACGCCACCTGGGCCGGCCTCGCTCGCGAGGTGTATCTTTTCATCGCGATATTTTTCTTTATATGCTGTTTCGGTATGTCCAGGTACTCATTGTATCTGGAGAAAAAACTTCATACCGGCTACTAGAGTACCTAGAACCAGGACCCAAACTCATGCCAGACGCACAGCCATCAAATCAAGCGACGGATTCTTCCGAGCCGATCATTATCATAAAGGATATGCACAAGTGGTACGGTGAGTTCCATGTGCTGAAGAACGTCAATTTAGAAGTTAAACGTGGTGAACGGATCGTAATCTGTGGCCCGTCCGGTTCGGGAAAATCGACTCTCATTCGTTGCATCAATCGTCTCGAGGAACATCAGCAGGGTCACATCAGTGTTGATGGAACCGAATTGACCGGCGATCTAAAAAACATAGAAAAGATCCGCTCGGAAGTGGGCATGGTGTTTCAGCATTTTAATCTGTTCCCGCATCTCACGGTAATACAAAATCTCACCCTCGGCCCGATTTGGGTACGCAAGACACCGAAAGCCGAGGCCGAAGAAACCGCCATGAAGTATCTTGAGCGGGTAAAGATACCCGAACAGGCCCAAAAGTTTCCGGGCCAGCTTTCCGGTGGGCAACAACAACGTGTCGCCATCGCCCGATCTCTGTGTATGGATCCGGGAACCATGCTGTTCGACGAGCCCACCTCTGCGCTGGATCCGGAAATGATCAAAGAAGTATTGGACGTGATGATTGAACTCGCCGAAAGCGGAATGACCATGCTTTGCGTTACCCATGAAATGGGCTTTGCCACGGCGGTGGCGCACCGGGTGATCTTTATGGATTTCGGGGAGATTATCGAAGAAAACGAACCGCACGAGTTCTTCAACAATCCACAAAAAGACCGCACCAAGTTATTTTTGAGTCAGATACTCGCGCACTAAATCGTTATGTTTGGTCGCCGGCTAGGCGCCCGAGAAGCCGATCGGCGAAAACGGCGTTGTTCAGGGACGAACTAGTGACCGGCCGACGCCATGCCACCTTTAGCGGCTCGTTCTGCGAGCACGGTGTCCATCCAGTCCGGATCCATCTCAGGCACCGACGACAGCAGTAGGTCGGTGTACTCGTGATGTGGCGGTGTGAAGATTTCGGTTTTGGGGCCGTAGTCGACAATACGACCTTGCAGCATTACGATTACTTCATCGGAGATCGCCCGAACTGTCGCCAGATCATGGGTGATAAACATATAAGCCAGGTTCAACTCCTGTTGCAGGCGATCGAGTAGTTTGAGAATACCCTCTGCCACCAGCTGATCAAGTGCAGAAGTGACCTCATCACAAATAATAAAATTCGGTTCGGCTGCGAGTGCTCGAGCGATACAAATCCGTTGTTTCTGACCGCCGGACAACTCGCTCGGAAAACGGTCGATAAACTGATCCGGATCGAGTTCGATCAAATCCAGCAACTCGCGAATACGCTGCTCGCGCGCACCACCGCTCATACCGAGATAAAAAGACAGCGGCCGGCCGATAATGTCGCGAATTCGGTGTCGTGGGTTGATGGCAGTATCCGCCATTTGATAAATCATCTGCGCCTGGCGCAACTGATCTTTGGTTCGTTTACGGTAATCACCAGGCAATGGTTCTCCATCGCAGTACACCTGCCCCTTGTGGGGCGGTAACAAGCCGGTAATAACCCGGGCCGCAGTACTTTTGCCGCTACCGGACTCACCTACCACTGCTACCGTATAGCCTCGGTGTATTTCGAAATCGATGTCGTACAGCACCGGAATAGGCCCATACGATGCCGAAACGTTTTCGACCTTCAGCAACGGCACGGCTTCCTTACTAGGCGCATCGAGGTGCTTGCGGAACGAACGCACTGCCCACAGTGACTTGGTGTAGTCCTGCTGCGGGTCGGACAACATGCTCCGGGTATCGGCCTCCTCGACCAGTTCACCGTATCGCAACACCATGATTTTGTCCGCCATTTGCGCCACCACCGCCAAGTCGTGGGTGATGTATATTGCCGCTGAATTGAATTGCTTGACGATATCTCGAATCGTAACCAGCACCTCAATCTGGGTGGTGACATCAAGCGCAGTAGTGGGTTCATCGAAAATAATCAAATCCGGCCGACATGACATAGCCATGGCGGTCATTGCTCGCTGTAGCTGCCCCCCCGAGACCTGATGTGGATAGCGGAACCCTATCTGCTCCGGGTCAGGCATTTGCAAACGGCCGTATAAATCCTTGGCATCCGCGTAGGCTTCTTTTTTACCACTCTTACCGTGCTCAACGGGTATCTCGGCGAATTGATCGATTAGTTTGTGAGCGGGATTGAATGACGCGGCGGCACTCTGGGCTACGTAGGCTATACGCACGCCACGCAAGTCGCGTTTTTCGTCGTCCGACGCCTTCAGTAGATCGGTGCCATCGAAGACTATGGACCCGCCGGAGATACGGCATCCAGGCTTCGCGTACCCCATCGCGGCAATACCAATTGTCGATTTGCCAGCACCTGACTCGCCAATCAACCCTAGCACTTCACCTCGATTGAGAGTCAGGTCGATATCTTTAACAATTTCGTGCCACTGCTCGTCGCGGAAACCATCGATGCGCAGGCCGCGCATCTCCAGCAACAATTCCCCGTTACCGTCAGTGCTCATCTTTCAATCCGCTGGTCTTATGCAAAAACCAATCCACCACAAAGTTAACACCGACAGTCAACAGAGCAATTGCGGCGGCCGGCAGCAAGGGCGTGATGTCGCCATAGGTAATCAAGGTCGCATTATCGCGCACCATGGATCCCCAATCCGCGGTGGGCGGCTGTATACCCAAACCCAGAAAACTTAGCGCACTGACGGTGAGAAATACGAAGCAGAAGCGTAAGCCAAACTCGGCTACCAGCGGCGGCATAATGTTCGGCAAAACCTCCCGCAACGTTATCCAACCGATACCTTCACCCCGCAACTTTGCGGCTTCGACAAAATCCATCACCACCACATTAAGACTCACGGCGCGCGCCAGCCGAAAAACCCGCGTCGAGTCGAGCACCGCAATGATTATGATCAAAGTCGGTATAGAGGTGCCAAAAATGGTGAGTAGCAATAACGCGAAAATCAATTGCGGTATTGCCATCAATATATCCACCACACGGCTCAGTGCTTGATCCGCCCAGCCACCTATCGCCGCAGCCAGAATACCGCAGATACCACCGATCAAAAAACACAGGACGGTGGTGAGAACCGCGATGCCGACCGTGTTGCGTGCGCCAAAAAACAGGCGCGTCAACATATCCCGCCCCAGATTGTCGGTGCCTAGCAGGTGTTCGCCGCTCCACTCCGCGTATTCCTGACCTACGATTTCCGACTCACCGAACGGCGTAAGGGCCGGCGCAAAAAGAGCAACGAAGACATACAGGAAAATGACCACTAATCCAAACTTCGCACTTAGCGGCGCTTTTTTTATTTCGCGCCATGCGTCCGTCCATTTCTTATCTCGGGGCGGCGGTGGCGCGACCCCGTCCGCGGTTTGTCCCAGGGTACTGTTTGGGTCGTTCATCGTGGGTGCAACAATCTTGGATTGGTCAGGATGGATAAAATATCCGCGGTCAAATTCAGCAACACGTACGTGGCCGCAAAAATCATACTACATGCTTGCACGACCGGAATATCCCGGGTTCTCACCGAGTCCACGATCAACTGGCCGAGTCCCGGATACACAAACACCACCTCTACTATAACCACGCCAACAATCAGATAGGCCAGATTGATCACAATGACATTGACGACCGGCGCCCAAGCGTTGGGCAACGCATGGCGCACGATGATTCGTGAACGCGACATCCCTTTGAGATTCGCCATCTCGATATAGGGGCTGGCTAAAAGATTAATAATCGCGGCCCGCGTCATGCGCATCATATGGGCCACCACCACCAAAGTCAGCGTCGTGGCGGGCAATATACAACGGTATACCCGTTCCCAAAGTGTCGTCTCCGGACCGACATTCGCCAAGCTTGGAAACCAACCGGCCGTCACCGCGAAAATCAAAATCAATATATAGGCAACAAAAAATTCCGGGAACGAAATGGAGGACAGAGTAACGATGTTCACGGCGCGGTCGTAAATACTATTGCGATACAATGCTGCCAGAATTCCGAGTGCCAACGCCAGCGGCACTGAGATCAGTGCCGCCATCAACGCGAGAAACAGCGTATTGGCGAAGCGAACGCCGATGAGTTCGGAGATCTCGCGGCCATTGGCAATAGACACCCCGAAATCGCCTTGCAGCATCCCTCCTAACCATTTGAAATAACGCTCATGGGGGGGAAGATCCAGGCCCATCTGGCGTTCCAGGGCGGCAACGGTTTCCGGCGTCGCCGACTGCCCGAGAATGGCTTCTGCCGCATTTCCCGGCAACGCCTCCACGCCGAGGAATATGATCAGCGATACGGCGAACAAGGTGACGAGGCCCAGCCCGAGGCGCTGGGCCACCATCTTGAGGATCTTTTCCACTGCCGTTTATTAGCTAGGCCGGCTTTAGCTAGGCCGGCTTATGCAAACCACCAGCGCTCCGCCCACTTGTGCCCGTCGTTTGCCCAATTACCCGCCATCTGCTCGTCGTGCGCCACCTTGTCGCTGGTGGCAAACAGGTAATTGTTGAACAACGGCACCATCACGCCACCTTCGTCACTGACCAGCCGCTGCATCTCCACATACATATCGCGGCGTTTGGCGTCGTCGAGTTCGGCTCGTGCCGCAATCAGCAGCTTGTTGAATTCCTCGTGCTCCCAAGAGGAGTCGTTCCATTCCGCGCCAGCCGCATACGCGGTGGAGAACATCCAGTCCTCGGTCGGTCGGCCACCCCAATAACACATGCACCAACCCCGATTATCGGTGTTCCAGACATTCGCCCAATAACCGTCATTGGGTTCACGCACTACATTAATATTGATACCTGCTTTGGCTGCATGCTCTTTAAACAGTACCGCCGCATCCACGGCACCGCCAAACGCCGCATCCGCCGCACTGAGATCGACGGAAAACTCGGATAACCCCGCTTGTTTCAAGTAGAACTTGGATTTGTCGGGATCGTAGCTCTTTTGCGGCAACTCCGTGGCCGTGGCAAGATAGCGATTCGCCCTGCCGATGGGGTGGTCGTTACCGATGTAGCCATGACCGCGCAAAATGGTTTGCAGCAGCGTTTCGCGATCCAACGCGTATTTTAACGCCATGCGAATATTATTATCGTCGAATGGCTTGAGGTTAGTACGCATGGGAATGGAATAGTGTCCATTACCGCTGGTTTCCTCGACCTTCACCTTCTTATTGCGCTCCAGCAGGTGCAGGGTTTTGATATCGGCCCGGTCCAGCATGTCGATCTCACCGGTGACAAGCGCATTGGTACGAGCCGCAACATCGGCGATGGTAAGCAATTCCACTTCGTCAAAATGGGCTCGGCCTTCCATGTGGTAATTTGGGTTTCTCGTACATTTCATGCGCACACCCGGTTCAAAACTTTGCATGACATAGGGGCCTGTGCCGACGCCGGACTGCCAATCCACGCCATCATCTTTCGCCGCCAAAATGGCCAGGTGATAGTCGCTCATCAAATAGGGGAAATCCGCATTACCCCCCGATAAGGTGACGACAACATTATTGCCATCGGCTTTGATTTCCTCGATAGGATCGACAATCGGTTTGGCCGCGGAGCCGGAATCTTCGCCGCGGTGATGGTTCATGGTCGCCACTACATCGTTGGCATCCAGCGTCTTGCCGTTATGAAATTCGACGCCCTGGCGAATTTTAAACGTCCATGTCTTGGCATCCGGTGTTGCTTCCCAACTTTCCGCCAAGTTCCCAATCAACTCGCCGGTATTGTCGATTTCGGTGAGATGATTAAGACGTGTGAAAGCCGAGCCGATCATGTAATCGTTTTCGTAGGTGCCGGGATCCAACGAGTCGGTGGTGGAACCGTGTCCAATACCGGCAACAAATTTTCCACCTTTCTTAGGTTTCGCTGCCTGGGCAGTGCCGCTTTGCAGCGACGGAACCGCGACCGCGAGACCCAACGCAGATGTACGCGCGAGAAATTCGCGTCGCGAAATCCTGCCGTGTTGTAAAGCAAGCTCTAATTCTTTGAGTTTAGGCATCTCGTCTCCTCCATTTCGGAAATTGGTTAATTACTAATATTACTGTATCGAAAAGCGAACGTCCGTGGCTTTGATATACCTAATGAACGTAACGGCGATTCATGGCAGCCCCGAGGCCCCCAGCCCTTGATATCCGAATTAATATTACAACATCTTACGGACCGTGTGCATACCTCGAATCGTCGCTGAGATTCGCTCCATAGCCCGTCCAACACGGAGTTTATTAAGTGAAACAAATTCATAGAGTTAGTGGCCGAATTCGGGCGAATCGAAACACCTATCAGCCGGTGGTCATAAATTGTCCCACCAACAACACCGCAAAAATAAACAATACGCGCCGCATTACGCGCCGATACGTCTCTGCCCGAATTCGGTCTCGAACGGCCATCCCCAGAGCCAGGCCGATAAGCGCCACAACGGCCAACGGCACGGCCACCGACATCATCTCGGTCGATAGCATCCCGGCCACGCCGAACACGCCAATCTGTGCAATTTTGCCCGCGAAGAAACACAGATTAAACACTTGCACCATGGCGGTCTTCGCGAGCCCGAGTTCGAGCGTCTAGATAATCAACAGCGGCACCATGACGTTCGACATGCCGGCCGCCAGCCCAGCGCTAAGCCCAAATAACAGCATCGACGCGCGCGGCCAATTCGACACGAACGTCATCGGCCTGGCACCAATTCGGCCTGCAGCCAGATACATGAAAATCAGCCCGGCAAGAACCAACTTGAAGGGATGCGGATCATTGACTATAAGGATATAGGTGCCGGCCACACTACCAAGCACCGC
Source organism: Arenicellales bacterium (assembly GCA_964194565.1). Lineage (GTDB taxonomy): Bacteria > Pseudomonadota > Gammaproteobacteria > Arenicellales > JAOTWM01 > JAOTWM01. Next base: position 728 of record CAXMMZ010000056.1, on the reverse strand, counting down.
GTACGCGGCAAGAGGCCAATAGCGCCCAATGCTCTCGTGCCAATTACCGCCACGCAACAGACTGATAATGTTTACCGCAACGGTCGGCAACAACGTCACCAGTATTGCGGTCTGTACATCGACCCACAATGCCAGTAATGGCGTTGCCACGAGAGGAAAGCCGAGGCCCAAAGTGCCATGCACAAATCCGGCCACCAAAATTATAACAACGAAGACCAGCAGTGTTGCGTAGGGAACTGCGTTCGACGTCATCGTCGTTACGAGGCGCTGCGTTACGTGCTTGAGAATTAGTGCATCATCCCGTCGTAATCCTAAAAAGGAATAACGTTTGATCAATACTGACAACCAATTTAAGGCGGCATGGGTGCACATCAGCGGCGACCAGCTATGGATTCGTGCGTTACAGCGCGAGCGCCGCACCGACCTCGATGAATCCCGCCACGAAATGGTGCGGGTTAGTGCGGTATGCTATTTAGGCGTGTGCTATTCCGCGCTAGCGGGACTGGCGTTATCGTCGTGGCCAATGACGACACGACTGATAGCGATCGCACTCGTGCTGCTCGCCTTGCTGTTCACGTCTGTGTTGCGTTCGGCGCATCGCCAGATTCCGATCTGGATTCTCGTCCTGCAATGCATTTTTGGTTCGATTTTGGTGTCGGCCGGCGTCGCGATAAGCGCCGGTGAATCTTACGCATCGATCGCCGTTTTCTATGTCGTGATTGCTGTGT
>CAXMMZ010000055.1:0-3469 GCA_964194565.1 Arenicellales bacterium | reverse complement strand
GGTCACGGGTAGAGTTAGAGCCAAAACCGCGAACCGCCGAATGAGTGGCGTTGCGTGAAAACAAAAAACGGCGGCGTTCGCTGCGCTCATTCCGCCCTACGGTCGTCGATAACGCACTCGTAACAAAGCGGTGCGGCCTTTCTCGTTGAACCCGGCCGCGGTTTGATAATCCTCGTCGAGAATATTTTCCAACGCGGCTTCCAGCGCGATACCTGATTCGAATCCGTACGCGAGGTTCAATCCCAACAGTTCGAAACCGTCCAACTCCACGGTATTCGCAACATCGTCAAACCGTTCGTCTTGGCTGACCAATGATGCGCTTGCGAGTAACCGGCCGAAACGGCGTTGCGCCCGCAGGCTCAGGATACGCTCGGCACGCCGGGGCAACGTGTTACCGGTATCGGCATCCCGTGGATCCAAAATCGTCAACGCTGCGCTAAAACTCCACGCTCGCCACTGTGTATCGACTTCGAATTCGAGCCCGTCGATTTCCGCTTCACCCACATTGAACGGCAAAAATGTAGCCGAGTCGAAACCGATGAGGTTTTCAATCTGGGTGTGAAAGGCCCGAACTGCCCATCCGCCCGATTCAGTGCTGCCCTTTAATCCAATTTCAACGGAACTGGATTCTTCAGGATTGAGATCGGGGTTGCCAAATCCAGGAAAAAACAAGTCATTAAAACTCGGCGCCTTGAACGCGGTGCCGTAGGACGCGAGCAGTTGCATGCTCGATGCGAGCTGCAAACCATAGTTGATGTTGCCGGTCGGTTCGGTGCCGAATTGTTCGTTATCGTCACGGCGCAGGCCCAGCAGTAGGCTGTGTCGATCGACTTCACCCTGCCACTGTGCAAACACGCCGACGTTATCGCGCGACCCTTGTTCGAATGCGGCAGTGCCCGAGACAGAATCGTCGGAGTAATCAATTCCGGCGCTCAATAAATTCGTATCGCCAACCTGCAAATCGTTTTGCCACGACACCGCGTCGCGTTCGGTGTCGAACACCGCGCTGCGCGCACCGTTTAGCGACGTCTCCGACTCGTCGCGGCTTTGCGCGAACTGCAAGCTCGTGGACCAAACGTCGCTGGGTACCCAACGTAGCGTCAGGTGCGCCGTTTGCTGCACGAAGTCGTCCTCATGAACATCACTCAAAGCATCGAACGGGCTGTCGAACTCGGTGGTACCCTCGACGCGAAACAACCCGGCTTCGAATTCACCACCGGAACCGAACTCATGCTGCAGATTGACGGACAATGAACGATTATCGTAACCGTCTTCGTCCGGTTGCGCCGCGGCACTCACGTTGATGCCGTCGGTATCGAATGCGGAGGCCTGAATTCCGAACCGCGTCTCACCGCTGCGGCCGCCGGCCCCGGCCGATGCCTCCGTGGTGGAGTTCGATCCAATGCCGGCGCTTACACGAGAGTTCGTATCGTCACCACCCTTACGCGTAAAAATATTGATAACGCCGCCAATGGCTTCGGAACCCCACAAACTCGAGCGTGGCCCACGCACAATCTCGATGCGATCGATTTGCTCGAGCGGAATAAACTGAAAGGCCGTTGTGCCCAATGTCGCCGAGAACAACTTCACGCCGTCCACCAGCGTCAACACGTGGTCGGATTCAGTGCCACGCAAAAATAAACCCGTGGTTTTACCATATCCGCCATTGGCGCTCGCATCGATGCCGGGCAATCCCAACAACAGCTCACGCAAGTCGCTGGCCGGGCTACTTTCAATATCTTCACGCGTGATGACGGTCACTGGCACGAGCGCCGCATCGATACTTTCTGCGGTGCGCGTGGCTGTGACGACAATTTCGTCGTCCGAACTTGCGGCCGATACCGGACCGACTATAGATAAGAGGGCGAGAAGTGTTGCAAAAAAAACTCGTAAGTGGCGCATGATGTCTCTCCGGGCATACCGGTACCCTTGGGGGTCAAAATTCATACGGAGGTCAACCATAAACTGCCCCGAGATCGCCCTCCGCGACGCTCGAAAAACTCAGTGTTGGGCCGGTCTCCGGGCTCACGAGCGGGTGCATCCCCAATCGGCGCCTTCCCACCGCGCAATATGGCGCTGGCAGTGGCGTGATGCCGATTGTTTACTCGTTTACCGTTGCGGGGGCAGCGCCGGGATTGTCTTTAAGACGCACCGGCTTCCCGATTCACCTGCGTTCACGGACGTGAACCCAGGCACCAAACACAAAGGTCTGACGACTTTACGGATCGGATGTTACGGAGTCAATAGCGACCGCGACGCACCGGTCATCACAACGCGACGTAGGCGCGGTGTGGGCCGTCTTCAATCGCAGTAATCGGGTGCTCGTACAGGCGCTGCAATACATCGAGATCGAGCAATACGTCGGCACTGCCGTGACGGGTCACGCCATCACCGAACAGCATCAGCAAATGGTCGCAGAATCGCGCCGCAAGATTTAAATCGTGCACAATCATTACCATGCCCGCATCGCGCTCGCGGCAATACGTCACAAGTAATTTGCAAAGTTCAATCTGGTGGTGCAGATCCAGATGGTTGATGGGTTCATCCAGCAGGTACAGACGCGGCTCCTGCGTTAACACCGTCGCAATAGAGAGCCGGCGTTTCTCGCCGCCCGACAATGTACCGACCATTCGATCGGCGAGTGCGGCCATTCCGACCGCACGCAACGCCGCCAATGCGCGCTCGCGGTCCGCATCACTCTCCCACTGCCACGCACGCAAAAACGGATGGCGCCCAATCAATGCGGCCTGCAACACCGTGGTCGGAAACGGATCGGGATTATCCTGGAACACCACGCCGACGCGCCGCGCAACATCGGCTCGCGTCCACGTCGCCAAGGCGTGTCCGTCGAGCCGGACCTCCCCCTGACTTGGCTCTCGTAAGCCTGCGAGGGTATGCAATAACGTGGTCTTGCCAACACCGTTACTGCCCAACACACCCCAAATCTGCCCCGCATCGATGCTCAGCGACAGCTCGTCGCAGACGCACTTGCCCGCGATGTCCACACGCAAATTGTCGGTCGCTAGAAGACTCATACTCAAACGCCTCTACCACCCCGGTACAACAACATCAAAAACACCGGTACACCGATAAACGCGGTCACGACCCCAACCGGAATCTGCTGCGGCGCCAATACAGTTCGTGCCAACGTATCCGCCACCACCAAAAACCCCCCACCCAATAGTACCGCCGCCGGGAACAACACGCGGTGATCCCCGGCACCGAGCAGTCGCAACGCGTGGGGCACCACCAAACCCACAAATCCCACACTACCGGCCAGCATCACCGCCGCGGCCGTCAATAGCGAACCCACAAAGTACAAGATGACCCGAACGCGAAATACCGGCACCCCTAATGCGGCGGCTTGCAAGTCACCGTAGGCCAGCAAATTCAAGCTGCGTGCGAGCCACAGCGACAGCGCCAATCCCACTCCCAGGATCGCCACGCTCCACGCCGACGGTTCGCTGTA
>CAXMMZ010000054.1:0-1577 GCA_964194565.1 Arenicellales bacterium | reverse complement strand
TGCGTGCCGCAATCGCGGCGCCGGTGTGATGTGCCCGTCGTACCGCGCGACCGGTAACGAAAAGGATTTGACCCGCGGCCGAGCCAACAGTCTGCGCTTGGCGTTATCGGGACAGCTCGGATCCGAGGCGCTGACCTCGGACGCGATGCGCGACACCATGGAGTTGTGCATTGGCTGTAAGGGATGCCGGCGCGAGTGCCCGACCGGTGTCGACATGGCGAAAATGAAAATTGAATTTCAGTATCAATATCAAAAACGCCACGGTCGAACGCTGCACGATCGACTGATTGGGTTCTTACCGCGCTATGCGCCCGCGGCGTCACGCGTTGGTGCGCTCCTTAATCTGCGCAACCGCTGGTCGTGGCTGGCCGTGCGCAGCGAAGCCTGGGGTGGATTCAGCGCCCGGCGCGCGTTACCTGTATGGCACCCACAACCGTTTATTAACGACCATCGCACCGACTTGGTGCATACCGGGCGCGATGTCGTTTTATTTGTCGATACGTTTAATCGCTATTTCGAACCCGACAATGTGCATGCCGCGATTCAGGTGCTGCGCGCCGCCGGTTACAATCCGTTACTTGCAGTTGCCGGCGACGGCGATCGGCCATTGTGCTGTGGGCGTACTTTTCTTTCCGTCGGCATGGTGGACGAGGCGCGCGTGGAAGCGCGGCGCACGCTGGCCGCGTTGCACCCGTATTTGCAGCGCGGTACACCGGTGCTGGGCTTGGAGCCATCGTGTCTATTAACTTTTCGTGACGAGTATCGAAATATATTGCCACGGCAAGAAACCGCCGACCTAGCCCGGCATTCGTTTTTAATCGAGGAATTCCTCGCGCACGAATATGAACAGAACCGTTACACGATCAATATGCCCGGCTTGCGGGGCCGTCACGCGTTACTGCATGGCCACTGCCATCAGAAAGCGTTTGCGGTCATGCCGTCGGTGCGGGCAGTGCTCGGACAAATCGACGATCTAACCGTGCATACCGTCGCCGCCGGATGTTGCGGTATGGCCGGAGCGTTCGGATACGGGGCCCGGACTTACGATGTGTCTATGCAAATAGGAGAATTGGATTTACTGCCACAGCTGCGCGATGTCGAGGCCGACAGTATTATCATTGCGGACGGCACGAGTTGCCGCCAGCAGATTCACGATGGCGTCGGGCGACGTGCGTTACATGTTGTGCGGGTCATGCAACAAGCGTTGCCCGACGTTGCGGCCGGTAGTTGATACGATGCCCGGCGAGACGAATCTCAATATGCTGTTAGAAAATATGACGCCTACTATGGCACAGGGCGAATACGTCATTTGCAGCGTAGACGCTGACGATTATGGGGAGTTGGCGGCGCGAGCACTAGGTACATTTGTCGAGACCGAAGGCGTTACCGTGATTCTGCAGCGCGAACACGCCGATCATACGAGGCTCCCGTACACCTTCATCGCACGTATGATCACGCTGCAGGTCTATTCCAGTTTAGGCGCGGTCGGCTTACTCGCCGCCGTCAGCGCGGCGCTTGCAGCGCACGGTATACCGGCAAACACCGTATCGGCGTACTATCATGACCATCTGTTTGTG
>CAXMMZ010000053.1:0-29066 GCA_964194565.1 Arenicellales bacterium | reverse complement strand
GTATTTCCGAGAGACGAAGATACGCTCAAATTTACGCCTTACGGCTCGACCCGTGCTTTGCGGCCGCCGTTGTCTTATCTGGTGTCGGCCGCACTGGCCCGTCTGTTGCCAGAGGCGAAGGTTCGGAGTACACGGGTGTTTCGGTATGGAATCGTGCTGATGTGCGCCGCGACCGTTATGCTGACGTTTGTGGGCTTGCGGGTCTATTTTCGCAGTACTTGGTTTGGAGTACTGGGTGCAATGCTGGTTGGGTTGATGCCGCAATTCAGCTTTCTCGCGTCCTATGTCAGCGACGATAGCGGGGCTATTTTTAGCGCCACGTTACTGATCGTAGCGGTGCTAGTGACGTTGCGATATGGACTCAGGTTGTCCACCGTGGTGTTGTTGGGGCTCAGTACTGGGTTGGTAATTATATCGAAGTTGACCGCATGGTTGTTGTTGCCGTTCGCCTATGTGATTTTGATAGCATTGTTGCGCGGGGCGAAGAATAAGCTCCCCCGCCTTGGAGTAACTTGGTTGTTGGCGTTGCTGTTGGGTGGCGGTTGGTGGATTGGCTTCAACATGTGGCACTACGGCGTTGGTGATCCATTGTTGTTCCGTGTCACCGCTGACGTCGCCGAACGCCACGCCCGAATCGAGCGGCCCAATAGTCGAGGTTTCAGCGAACGAGGTGTCGGATTCTATGACCTGACTGTTCGCAATTATCAGAATTTCATCGGCGAAACCTTTAAGTCCACCGTAGGCAACCTTGACCGACTACGATTGCGTATGGGTTGGCCGCAGCATGTTTTGTATTTTTCCGTATTTGCACTTGCCGTAATCGGATATCTATGGCGTTTGCTATGGCGCGTCGGCGGACGCTCGGCAAGTATTGTCGGACAGCGTGGCGATCGTATATGGGTGGAGACGCTACTGCTATGCGCAATCGTGTTCCAAATATATATGTATGTTCGTTTCAACCTGAAGCACGATATACAAATACAAGGTAAATACCTAATTCCGGTAATGCTGCCGGTGCTGGTTTTGTTTTTTAGTAGTTTTCAAAGTTTGAAATATAGACTCGATCGGGCATTAGAATTACGAATTGATTTAGACCACCGCCATACGATCTACAATGTGATCGGAGGGCTCTCCGCACTGCTAATTATCGGAGTGCATAGCCATGCGTTGGCGGCATATGTCGTGCCGTTCTATTTCCCCCAACCCTACGATGTCAGCGTACGGCAATTCAAATCGGTGGATCTGGGCAAGGGTTTCGTAGCGGCGGAGGCCACCAACGTGGAACTACGCAACCGTGGGGATGCTTTGCAAATTACGGCGCTTGCTGCGGATCCCAAGCTCGTCATCGGTGCACCACTGTGCCGAATTCTACACAGGAATTCGATTTTACAGATCAGTATCACCAGCGATCAGGAGGGATTGTTTCAAGTATTCGTCGATAACGGTGCCGGATTTTCTGAGCGAAACACCCAGCGCGCGATTTACCGAGCGGGTTCGACCACGCTGATATTTGCGGTACGAGCCGATAACTGTAAGCAGGTGAGATTGGATCCAATGATCGGCCGGGGTGAGCTTACGATCGATAACATTGCGGCGGCCCCGCTGTATATTTCTCAGCCTCGCTAATGGTTCTGATAACGCTCCATCGTTCAGTGCCATGAAACGTGATTTGGCCTCTTTGCAGCGAGATAGCTTTGACGTGTTGGTTGTAGGCGGAGGGATTTCTGGTGCTTGGATCGCACTGGATTGCGCATTGCGCGGAATGCGAGTGGCATTGATCGATAAATCAGACTTTGGTGGTGCAACCTCGGCGGCTTCCTCGAAATTGCTGCACGGTGGCGTCCGTTATCTGCAGCAATTGAACTTTGCGAAAGTACGTGAATCGGCGTTGGAACGCGCCAATTATCATGTGGTCGCACCGCATTTATCACAATTCGTACCGTTCTTGGTGCCTACCTATAGCAATCTTCGGCAGGGCAAATTGTTACTGAGGTCGGCACTGGCGTTCTATGCCATGCTGTGTTCTGGCGAGAATCGACGAGTCGTTGATCCGGCGAAACGCGTCCCGCGCGCGACGACGCGCTCCGCTGCGGACGTGTTAGAGAGTATTCCGTTCCGGGACAAGTCAATGAGCGGTGGCGTGGTATTTTACGAGAGCCATATGGAGAGTGCCGAGCGCATGACCTTGGCGGTCATAGCCCAGGCGCACAGAAATGGCGTGATTGTTGCCAACTATGTCGAAGTGACCGGATTTCTCGAGCACCATGACCGGATTCACGGAGTCTCATGTACCGATGTCGATGGCGGCGACGTGATGGAGATTCGGGCGGCGCTGACCGTCAATGCGGCAGGCCCATGGACTTCAGCGTCTGGCGATCGATTTAGCGGCGCGGCGAACAGGCGGCTCACCACGGGGTTTTCCCAGGGTTCACACCTTGTTACCAAACAACTCATAGCCGGTTATGCCATTGTGCTGCCTACCCACCAACAAGCCGACAGCCTTGTTGATCGCGGCGGCCGCCATATATTTATTATTCCCTGGCGTGGCCATTCCCTAATCGGAACGAGTTATGCGCCGCTACATGGCGATATAGATCATGTGCAGATTACCGATGTCGAAATCGATCAGTTGCTGAGCGAAGTAAATAAGCATTTGCCAGACTTAAGCGTGGGCCGAAGTGATATCGTACATGCGTATTCAGGCGTTTACCCACTACGGGCGCAAGAAATTAGGGCGGGAGTGTACCAGGGTACTGGCGACTTCCAATTGTTGGACCATTTTCAGCTTGAAAATAGAAGAGGACTATTGACGGCAATGGGGGCTAAGTTCACGACAGCGCGGTTATTGGCTGAGAAAACCACTGATCGTGTCGTTCAGCACCTTGGTGTGACGGCGCCGCCTTGTGCGACGATGCGCCATCCGGTTGCCGGTGGCGACATCCCCGATTTGGCCGCGTTTGAAGTCCGCTGCTGCGGTACATTGCGGAATTTGGTAGCAGCGAATTCGGTATCGCGACTTATCCGGGCCTACGGTTCAGATATCGATGATATCGCGGCGCGAATTCAAGCCCAGCCCGACCTGGCCGAACCCGTTGGGCCCGAGCGGGAGGTTTTGGCGGTCGAGCTGGACTATGCCGTCGATATGGAAATGGCCTTGCACTTGGAAGATGTTTTGTATCGCCGGACGGGGATAGGCACAATCGGGTTTCCCGGTCATGACTATGTACGCCGATGCGCGGATGTGGTCGCCGTAAAGCGTGGTTGGAGCAGCACTCAGCGTGATCGGGAAATAGCGATGGTTACCAATGCAGCGTGGATATGAAGCAATCGGCTCGACTGAATAAATGGTCTCGGCAAGCGTAATGTTAAAAGTGCTGCATATTGCGCCGACGCCGTTCTTCGCCGATCGAGGCTGCCATATTCGAGTCCGCGGCTTGGTCTGCGCATTAAGCCGGCTTGGAATCGAAAACGTCGTCTGTACGTATCATCACGGCCGCGATGTGGTCGGCGTCGAAACCCGGCGGATCGGCGCCATTCCGACGTTTACTAGTACCGAAGCGGGCCCGAATCGATCTAAGTACTTGGCCGATTTGAAACTCCTAATTCTGGCGGTGCGAGAGATTCGCAAGTTTCGGCCCGACGTAGTGCACGGGCACTTGCATGAAGGCGCATTGATTGGCTGGCTCGCGCGGTTTCTTGCGATGCGCTGGCGTACCCCGCTGGTAGCGGATATTCAGGGTAGCTTGGTAGGCGAACTGCGGACATTCGATTACTTTAGTAATTCGCGGTGGTTATATCGCGTGTTTTGGGGTATCGAGTACGTCATATTGCGGTTGCCCAAGCACTTGTTCTGTTCGTCCCCGACCAGTAAATCGTTGTTGCTGGAGGAGTTCCGGATTGCCGAGCGAAAGGTGACCCAAGTCGACGATGCCGTGGATGTCGATATTTTCGCTCGAGCGCGTAATACTGAAGTCGCGCCGAAGTCGCGATCAGACGAGACCGTCGTGATCTATTCGGGTTCCTTGCTTCCGGGCAAGGGAGTGGTGGAGTTGTGTGAAGCTCTGCGGCAGCTGCTTGCACGCCGCCATGATGTTCGCGTGCTCTTGATCGGCTACCCGGTGGACACGGTGCATTCACTGATGGGTCAGGTGGCGCAGGATCGGCGGGTTACGATAATGGGGCGGGTGTCCTACGACGACTTGCCGCAGCATTTGGTCGCGGCCGATATCGCATTGGAACCGAAGAATGCTGACTCGGGCGAAGGCAGTGGAAAAGTAATACACTATATGGCCGCCGGTCTTCCCATCGTTTGCTTCGATACCCGCAACAATAGAGCGTTGATGGGGGATATTGGTTTTTATGCTAGGCGAGGTTCAATAGAGGAATTCGTTGCGCAAATAGAATTATTAGCGGATGACGCCGATCTGAGAAGGCGACAGGGCGAGGCCGGAGCAAAACGTGCGAAGGAAACGCGATCGTGGGAGCAAGGCGGCAAGTTGATTGAGGCCGTATATCGTAAATTCGTACGCAATTGATCGAGGCATTACTCATTCGGCTGCAACCGGGCGATCAGCCGTTACCTCGGTATTGCAAAATAGAAAATCGAGTTAACAAATAGAGATTGGACCGAGTCAATCAAACGGGCTATGGGTTGCTTAGTGGTTTTTGATTGTCTATCTGGAGGTATTGAATGAGAGTTTTGGTTACCGGGGGAACCGGCTTTACCGGTAAAGCGCTGGTAAAGCGATTGTTGGATACCGGGCACCAAGTCGTGGCGCTGGATAATAAAGAAGGGATAAAAACCGATGAGCTAAATCGATGGGGCGCACAAGTCGTGATCGGCAGTGTTACCGATGTCGTGCTGGTCGGTAAGCTAATGAAAGGAATTGACGTAGTGCACCACCTAGCGGCGGCGTTCCGGGAATTGGATGTTCCCAATTCATATTACGAGGAAGTCAATACCCGAGGCACACAAATCGTTCTCGAAGCGGCTCAGAACGCAGGGGTAAAGCGCTTCATATACTGCAGTACTTGCGGAGTGCATGGCAATGTTCAAGACCCGCCCGCCAACGAGGATGCGCCGATTGCCGCGGCCGACTATTATCAACAGACCAAATACGAAGCCGAGCCCATCGTGCGCCGTTATTCCGATGGTGCTATGAAGACCGTAATTCTCCGTCCGGCGGCGATATATGGTCCCGGGGATCCAGAACGGTTCGGGATGATCTTCAGGCGTGTGGCAAAAGGCCGGTTTCCGATTTTTGGTGACGGCAAGACCCTCTATCATCCTTTGTACATCGACAGCTTTATCGACGTATTTATGGCGGTGATGAACGACGGTATGGGCGACGGTCAGGTGTACCTAATAGCCGACGAACACTTCTTGGAGATTGAGGAGTTGGTTAAGAAAGTGGCGGTGGCGTTGGGCGTCGAAGTGCGGCTTCCGCATTTACCGTTTCTGCCTCTGAAGCTCGCCGCAGTGGTGGTGGAAATGATTTGTAAGCCAATCGGTGTGAAGCCGCCGATTTTTCCGCGCCGGGTCGACTGGTACATCCAGAATCGGGCGTTCGATATCGCTAAAGCCAAGCGGGAATTAAATTATCGTCCTACGGTGGGGATAGATGAAGGGCTGCGGCGTACCGCCGATTGGTATCGTGCCGAAGGTTATTTGTCGTCGTAGCCGTTTCGCATTGAATATCCTGGACCAATAACGTGTGCGGCATCGCTGGGCTGATCGGTGCCAATGACACCCGCCGCGAGCGGTTGGTGCGAATGACCGATGCATTACAGCATCGTGGCCCCGATGAAGCGGGTTACTACCATGACGATATCGTGTCCTTGGGTCAGCGACGACTTAGTATTATCGATCTAGAGACCGGGCAGCAGCCGATTGCCAACGAAACCGGTGACCTAATCTTGATATGCAACGGCGAAATTTATAACAGTCCCGAGTTACGCCAGCAGTTGCTTGCGAAGGGGCATCGGTTCACCACCAAAACGGATGTAGAAGTGATTTTGCATCTGTATGAAGAACACGGAACCGAATGCGTAAAACTGCTGCGTGGCATGTTTGCGTTCGTAATCTGGAATATGAATACCCGGCAGCTATATTTAGCGCGCGATCATATGGGGCAAAAACCACTGTATTTTTTTTCGACGATGGATTCTTTCGCCTTTGCTTCAGAAGTTAAGGGCGTTCTTGCGTCCGGCATCGTGGAGCCAAAGATCGACGTCGAGGGAATTTGGCACTATGTTTCCATGCGTTTTATGCCCGACCAATTTTCGTTTTTCAAAAATATACACAAACTCCAGGCCGGTACCAGTTTAATTTGGGAAGACGGGCGTGTCACAACGCAACGATATTGGGACATCGACTTTACCGCTAAACAATCGTTAACCCTTGAGCAAGCTGAACAAGGTCTCCACGATGTTCTATACGATGCAGTACAAAGTCACCTACTTAGCGACGTACGAGTGGGCGCTTTTCTAAGCGGTGGGATCGATTCGAGTACGGTGGCTGCAATGATGGCAAAGGCCAGTGCCGATCCGGTGCCGGTGTTTTCGATCGGTGTCGAAGAGCAAGCCTACAACGAGTTGCCTTACGCGCGAACGGTAGCGAAACGCTACGGAATGGAAGCCCATGAACAGATCGTGAAGTCGGATATGATCCATCTGATTCCGACGATGATTCAGTCTCTCGATGAGCCGTCCGATCCGTTTGGCGTCGGTGTGTATCTGGTCTCGGAGCTGGCTCGTAAAACCGTCAAGGTGGTTTTGTCCGGGGATGGTGGCGACGAGAACTTTGCCGGGTACGATCGTTACGCGGGGCAACGGCTGGCTGAGTATTATAGTTTTCTCCCGCAATGGTTTCGCGAGAGCGTGATGCGTAAGCTGATCGCAAAAATACCGGAATCGTTTCAATACAAAACCATCGCACAAAAGGCGAAATGGTTGAATGAAATGTCGATGTTTGACAGTGGCGAGCGTTATTCTCACAGCATGAGTTTCTTACGTTTCACCCAGGCGTCGAAGCAGATGCTATTTGCGCCTGATATTTGTCAGCAACTCAAGGATCATGACTCCACCGAATTGATATTACGTTATTTCCAAGCCGACAATGCTAACGATCTCGTGGATAAGATGCTTTATACTGATTTGATGACCCGTATGCCGGATCATCTGTTGGTAATCGCGGATCGAATGACGATGGCGCATTCGCTAGAAGGACGGGCACCGCTGGTCGACCATAAGCTGGTGGAGTATGCGGCAACGTTACCGGCAGAATTCAAGCTAAAGGGAACAAAGCTCAAGTACGTGCTAAAGCAGGTAGCCGGTCGCTACCTGCCAGATAGTTTGATTCATCGGCCGAAACAAGGTTTTGGATTTCCCATTGCGATGTGGATGCGTACTGAGTTGGCACCGCTGCTTAAGAATTTGCTGTTGCAATCGCGTTTTGTGGAACTCGGCATCTTTGAGCGCCGATACCTTTCGCAGTTAGTGGATGAACATTTATCCGGCAAAGCCGACCACAACTTCCGGCTTTGGATATGGTTAAATTTGGAGCTCTGGTATCGATTGTATTTTGAGGGACAGTCCACAGATACGTTACGTGACCTTACGGATGAACTTGTAAGCGCGTAATGCGACCGACCGACCCAGTACTCTATCAAGGTGATATGGGCGGATGCAGCGAACCGAGAAGCGGCCGGCCGCTAGGCGCGCGACCGCGGGACTAGCCATGGCTAATTCGAGGAAGCGCAACGACGCGGAGGGCCGCTTATCGGCTCGCCCGATGGGAGTCCACCCAATCGGCCAATGCGGCGTTACCGCCCTTGGCAAGGACTGGGCCATTGCCGGCCGGCGGCGCCTTGCCTTGGCCGATTGGGTGGGCTCTGCACCCGTCAATATCACCTTGATAGAGTACTAGCACCGATGGCACACGCAAAGACCCATGCGGCGGTAACTGGAACGGGCTCTGCTTTTGCCCGCTATCAAGACGTTATGGTGGGAAGTCGATCGCTGCGCCGCACTCTTTACTATGAGTGGTGTTGCTGGTTAGCGCCGCTGCCAGGTGCGGCGGGGCTGTGGCTGCGCAAGATATTTTGGCCGCGGCTGTTCGGATCGTGTGGGCCCGGCGTGTTATTCGGGACGAACATGATTATTCGGCATCCGCATCGGGTGCATCTCGGCCGCAACGTGGTGTTGAGTGAGCAGGTTGTGCTGGACGGGCGACATGATTCTGAGGCGCGTGCGCTGGTAGTGGGGGACGATGTGATGCTCGCCACGCAAGTGCAACTATCCTGTAAATCCGGGACGATCATAATCGGCGCCGATACCGGGATCGGTACCCAAACCGTTGTTCAGTCCACCAATGGTTGCCCAATCCGAATTGGTCGGGATGTCATTGTGGGTCCGCAGTGCTATATCGTCGCGGGCGGATCCTATCGAATGGAACGCGATGACATTCCGATTCGCGACCAGGGTATCGAGCCCGACTGCGGTTGCGTATTGGAGGACAATGTTTGGTTGGGAGGTAGTGTGACAGTTCTCGGTGGCGTGACAATGGCCAGTGGTAGCGTCGCGGCGGCCGGAGCGGTAGTTATCGGTTCTGTTGAACCCAATATGATTTGTGCCGGCGTGCCGGCGAAGGCGTTGCGAAATCGCATTCGGTAGCGCCGCAACTGTGCCAACCTGCGCCCCGTCTGCGCAGGCGAATCTGGCCGGATTCGATTGCGCCGGCCTGTAGATACTCCCGAATGAAGCCAAGCCGATTGATTTTCGTCCTTCTTAAGGTGTGCGTCTCAGCGGTACTGATCTATTGGATTACTCGCGAAGTCGACCTAACAGCGGTATGGGCCAGTTTTAGGTCGGCAAACGTCCGGTTACTGGGGCTGGCGTTCGCGATGTATTTCATCGGCTATTACATAACCGCGTGGCGCTGGCAGCTATTACTCGCCGCACAAGGAGTAGCGGCACCGATCATGTATCTCTATCAGTCGTTTATGGTGGCGATATTTTTCAACAACCTGCTGCCGTCGACCATTGGCGGTGATTTATCGCGGATGTATGACGCATGGAGGTTAGGCCGCCGTAAAGGCGACGCGATATCTGTGGTATTGATGGATCGGTTGCTGGGCATGTCGGCACTGCTGTTGTACGCGCTGGTGGCAATTATTTGGTCAACCCATGTGCGGCAGCGTATGCCGATATTATTGCCATTAATGATATTGGGTTGTGCAATGATTGCGCTGGTCCTGGCATTACTATTTGGCAAGAATCGGATTGGTACCGCGCTCGCGTCATGGTGCGCCCGCATTCCGGTGCTGTCAAAGGCGTCCGGGGTGATCGCCACGGCGCTTAGCGCGTTTCGTAGCAATCCGATAATGCTCTTCCAAGCTTTTTGCCTATCGTTGCTATTGCAACTCAACGTCATCGTCCATTTCTACGTGCTTGCCCAGGCTTTAGATATCACGATCTCATTTCCAGCGATGTTTGTCATCGTGCCAATATCGATTGTAGTAATGATGGCGCCAATATCCATCAATGCCATCGGTGTTCGGGAGGTCATATTCGTCTATTTATTTGCAGTATTCGGCGTAGCAGATTCCCAAGCCTTGGCATTGGCTTGGGTAGCCTTTGTACTTGTGGTACTGCAAGGCGTGCTGGGGGGTGTGGTGTTTATGTTGCGCAGGACGCCCTGACGGCAACAGTATTACGCGCCGCTTTGTCGGCGCCCATTTATTCTGGTCCGCCGCGCGCCGCACGCCCCTCGCGGAATCGCGCAACTGTGCGTCGCCAGCCCAGCAGCAGCCCGAACCACTGTTTGTGATAACGTTCGGTTAGGTAGGCGAGGGGATACCCGGCGGCGTGTCGGATCCATAAGATCATCAGACTAGAGCAATCGGGACTGTCGTCATTGCGCCAAAACGGCACAAGTTTGGTGGCTAGAAATCCCTTTAGTAGACGTCGTTGTTCAAGACCCGATACGTCAAAATTTTTTCGACTCACTTTCATTTGGAATCTTTACTATTAGTATCGGCGGGTAATCAGACGCTGTCGTGACTGCTGTTATGACGCAATCGGAGCCGTTTTAGAAATTGAGTTGAATCGTTTTTACTAGATGCCGCCAAATGTGGTAAAGACGAATGAACGGATTAAAGCGTAACATTGCCGGCGCCACATTCCATAGGCTTCGGTTTTGCCGCTGGATTCGCCGCGGCACGTGGTGGCGGCCGGCGAATTCATCTTGATGGGCCAGGTGTTTGACACGTTGAACCTCGGAAGTTCGAGGAAACGCTACCCTCGACAGCAGTAAGAAATTGAGCCAAGGGCGCAACTGAACTGTCGAATAGCCGAATAGTGTAACCGCCCATCCATATCGAGTGGCGGCATCGAAGATGCCCTCATGCAGTGGCCGGTAGTATTCGTTTTGCTCGCGTTCAACGGCCGCGGTATGGTCGTCCTCGGTTCGAAAATTCAATTGCATATCGCCGTCGCACATCTGGTATTTTAGTAGTGTTGGGTGGGGAGCACGGCAGATCTCTTCAAGGAGTTCTTTAATATAAAGCAATGTGCTGCTAGGTAGAGTCAATCGAGTCTGGTCGAATATTAATCCTTCCGTATAGCTTTCGAAACTGTTCGGATACGGCATCTGTCGAGTCGCCGCCAAAACGATTCCGTGCAGATGTGGTTTGTCGCTGCGATGCTCAATCGCCTTATTCAAAAAGTGTTGAATTGTTCCAAGCCAGCCGACATCGACGACTACGGCATCGTCGTGTTCAAAGAAGCCCTCTTTTTCCAAATAAGCTTCTAGTGCTTGCTGCGATGCGCGGCCCTGACTTCTGACCTCAGTTTGAAATTCGGAGTCCCCGGCCAATTCCGCGAATTTATGCCGATTGTCTATTGTTTCATGTGGTGCGCGTGGGTCAATCCAGTCGTCATCTACAATGCCGGCACGTTCCAGCGCCGGGCGTAAGCGCTCGATGTCGAGGCCAAACACTCGGCAAATATCGCGAAAATCGCGGTTTTCGGCCGGTAACAGCGCCACACGGGCATTCAGAGCGGTCATGCCAGTGTTGGCGCATGCGGCGTTGGCGAGCGCCATGCGGCTAACATAGAGATAACGTGCCTCTGGCACGTTGGTCACACCAAATAGACGCGGTGCGATTCGATTCCAGCACTCTTTAAAAATCCACCCTTCTCGGGAGCAGAAGTAAACGCGCGACACGCCGAGTTCGCGCACCCGCTCAATCAGTGCGTGAATAAAAAACGACATCAAAAAACCAAAAAAACTATAGCCATCAGCGTATAGTGGCTCTCGATCCTGATTTTCCCCTTCGAGTGGCAGCATAATCTGTTGCAAATATCGACCCCGCCAAAAATTTCTCTGGGTAGCGAAGTAGTTTAGGCTTCTCGCAATTCCCTTGCGTTGTTTCTCGGCAATGTCTCTGAGCACCAATGCGGTTATACCGAATTCCGACGCGCGGCTACCGTCGGATACCGGGTTATCGCCAATATGTAGCCAGCACTGCTTCGACAAGCCATAAGTATCTGCCAGTAACGGGTACGCCGCTCCCGAAGCTTTTGCGTTGAATGAATCTGCTGATGACACCACAGCCTCGATATGTGGACTGAGGCCCTTCGCCGCCACCAGACGCTGCAGGTACTTTGCTGGCAGGTAAATATCGGAGATAAGAAAAATGCGTTTGCCTTGTTCGGCGACTTGTTTTATCCAGCGGTGCCATAAATCCCGGACAACGATGACCGAGTCCTCGATGTTCAGTTCGTAATCGGCGACTTTGTCCAGAAAATCGTTTGGTAGCTGATCGGCGAATATTTCTGTGAGCAGCTCGGACATATAGTCGTCGTACCGCGCTTCATGATCTGGGAAACTCTTGCCATTTCGTTTGCGATGGACCGCTTCGATGCGATTGCGTGACGCCAATACCGATTGCCAGGTTGTATTAATGCCGAGCTCGGCAGCCGATTCCGTGATGAAACGCGATACTGAAAACTTTACGATATCCGGATCGTGGATTCGGCGTATGAAAACCGTATCAAATATGTCGATACTTACTGCATCGACCCGAGACAGCAGAGTATCTGCGTGCTCGAGCAGTGCATCGAGCCGGTAGAAAGTCCGAACGGTCAACGCATCACACCTTTTAGCTTGCGGCGCAGCCGGTGTGAGAACGACACAGGTTGTTGCCGGGCCTGGCTGTTGCCAGCTTGCTGTCGGCGTACGTCGGCCAGTTCATGTTCGAGGGTGATCAGTCGGTCGATGCCGGTGTTGATCAACGGCAGCAGTGCCTGCGGGCATCTGGCCAACAAATACTTGCGAATAACCGCTTTATCCTGTTCACGACCCACGATAGCGGCTTCGCTCAAGGTGTTGGAACCATGAATGCGATAACTAAGGAGACGTTCGTCGTGAATATATGTTGTCTCGTTGGGATACGCTAGCAGGGTGCGAAATATATAGTCGTAGTCATGTAAGTAACGTAGCGGCGCAAACTCACCGACCTTTTCCACTGCGGTTTTGGTCATGAAAATATTTGAAGTGGTAACCATGAAGTTTCCGTGCAAAAATCCAATGTATAAATCGTTGTCATGGAAATATACATCTCGGTTGCGTTTATGCCAGTTATTCCAACCGTGTGCGACATCAAGCACCTGACCCTGATCGTCTATCGGTGTGACATCGGTAAAAATACACTGTGCGCTCGTTTCTTCGTGGATAGCTCGCAGTCGTTCGAGCCGACTTGGCTCGTAGATATCGTCTGAATTGAGTATTGATATGAAATCTCCGGTAGCCAGACGCAGACCCCTATTTATAGCGTTGTATGCGTCTTGATTGTCTTGATAAAAATATCGAAGACGCGAGTCGGCAAACGATGTCACAATTTTCGCCGTGCGATCGGTTGAACCGTCGTCGATCACCACTAGTTCGAGGTCATCCAAGGTTTGATTCAGGACACTCTCGACCGCCGCGCCGACGAATTGGTCGTGATTATAGGCGGGCATAACTACGCTAATGCACGGTCTATCCATGGTTTACCAACGGCCCCCGGTCAAACAACTCGTCGATCCAGATCGTGTCGGGCGTTCGGTGCCACCGACCCGATCGACTAGACCGCAGTGTACGTTGTGATAATCACCCATTTCCGGGTCGCTCCCAATGCTGGCGCGTATTCATGAGTGTCACTATTTCTGTGATTATTCCGGTATTTAACGAAGGCACCGGGACTAAAATCTTGGTGCGCGATCTTACCACTAACAATGGGTTCAATGAGATTATTGTAGTGGATGCAAGTACCGATGATGCCTCTAAAGCGTACCTTGCGGAACTCGCCGCACAGTGGCATGGCACCGGGTCGGCCGTCTATTACACGGGGGATCGGGGTCGCGCACGGCAAATGAATTTCGGTTCGGCACGTGCAACTAGCGATATATTGTTATTTTTACATGCCGATACGGTACTTCCGGTGGGTGCTATCGCCGTGATCGATGACGCAGCGCAAGCCGGCGCCTTGTGGGGGCGTTTTGACGTGCGCCTCGATGCAGACGATTGGTGGTTCCGTATCATCGAAACGGCGATGAACTATCGATCGGCATTGACCGGTATTGCAACCGGCGACCAGGCCATATTTGTTCGCCGAGATCTGTTCGAGTCGGTGGGCGGTTACGCGGATATTGCGCTAATGGAGGACATAGACATATCGCGACGCTTAAAGCGTGTTGCACCCCCGGTCCGCATTCGTGAGGCAGTGATGACTTCTGCGCGCCGCTGGCACGACGGGGGAGTGTTCGCCACGGTCATTAATATGTGGATATTACGACTATTGTTCTGGGTCGGGGTCAGCCCAGCCCGTCTTGAACGCTGGTACGGTAACGCGCGGTGAATTCTGACATCCCGATATTTCTATTTGCAAAGAAACCTGTTGCGGGGCGAGTTAAGACGCGCCTGCAAAGTCACTGCTCACCGGCTGTGGCGGCGACAATTGCCGAAGAACTGATTCGCGCTACGGTTGAGCTGGTGGTGGCGAACTGGGATGGACAAGTGCGACTCTGCGTGTGGCCCGATACCGAGCACTCGGTGTTTGAGGAAATGCGTACCGCCTATTCCATTAGTATCGATGTCCAAGCCGCGGGTGGATTGGGCAAAAAATTGCTGCACGCGCTGGATGTTGGTGTGGGCGCATATGGCGCAGCGGCGGTGATGGGTTGTGATGTGCCGCATTGCTCCGCTGCGATCATACGTCGTACTTTTGTGGCGTTGGCGCAACGTCACAACGTGATGGGTCCGAGTCTGGACGGCGGCTTCTATTTGTTGGGGATGTGCCAGACGCACCCCGACATGTTTCGTGATATTAGCTGGAGTACGCCTAGCGTGGCATCCAGCATAGAGCGTAATTTCCGCGCCCTGGATATAATAGTCGACCTGAAGTTACCAATGCTTCGCGATATCGACTCTTGGGCCGACTTGGCGATTGTAGCGCAGCAATTTCAGCGCCTATCCGCCTACGTGACGTGAGCAGAAGAGCTGATATCGAGCGTATGCGGCGCCAATCTTATTGGCGGTTTCAGGCGGCGAGTTTTGGGCCCTTGCTACCGGCTCAGGCGCTCGGAGTGTCGTATTGCGCAGTCTGGAGGTTATTAGCAATTCTGCGCGCGTCTGTATGGCTCCCGCGGTGGGTAACGTTGCGGATGGGCGCGTGGCTCGGCGCCGCGTTCTATTGGTGCAACAAAAAACGCCGCGATATCGCCGGCATCAATATCGAATTGTGTTTCCCCGGGATTCCGGAGGGCCAGCGCGTGCAGATGGTACGCAGCCATTGTTACGTATACGGGCAGAGCGTCATCGACTCAGGGTTGATTCGCTGGGCCAGTGAAACGCGACTGCGGCGCATCGTAGCGTTTTACGGAGAGGATCAGTTGCAGCGGCTCATGGACACAGGTAATGCCGTCATGCTAATTACGCCACACTCGGTCGGGATGGATTTCGGCGATGTTATGCTGTCGCGAACTCAGCCGACGATGTGGATGATAAAATACCTCAAGAACCCACCATTCGATTGGTTTGTTGCGGGAAGCCAAACGCAATTTGGCCTGACCTTGGCGCTGTGCGAGCAAGGTTTGCGTCCGTTGATCAAAGCCTTGAAGAATCGGTACGCGTGCTATTACATGCCAGATGAAGATTGTGGTGCGGATCGATCGATTTTCGAACCGTTTTTTGGCGTTCCAGCGGTCACTATCACTACAGTGCGACGCATGGCGGCAATGACCGGCGCAAAAGTCGCACCCTGCATCACCCGGCTGCGGCCCGATTATGGTCGTGACGAGGTATATGTCGAATCCGCATTAGACAGTTTTCCCAGCGGCGACACGATTGCCGATGCCGCGCGCATGAATGCTGCGCTAGAGGCGTTGATCAGGCGGGCGTCAGAACAGCGTATGTGGACGTTGCACTGGTTTAAGACGCGGCCTCACGGCGAACAATCTCCCTACTGAATGGGCCACCACCAACATGGGAAGGCATCGAGCCTTTGGCACCCGCGTTATTGGTTGACGTGGCTCGGTCTGCTGTTGTGGCGCTTACTCAGCGCCTTGCCGTTACGACTCTTATGGCAGTTGGGGGGCGGACTTGGGATGATTCTCTACGCGCTGCTCCATGCGAGGCGGCGAGTCGCTATTCGCAACATCGAACGCTGCTTTCCGGATCGAAGCGAATCCGATCGGCGCACACTCGTACGCCGCCACTTTCGCGCAGTCGGCCGTGCCATATTCGATACCGGCGTTGCCGCGTGGTCCAGCAGCGATCGCCTACGGCAGTTGGTGCGCGTCGAGGGGCTTGATCGGTTACAAAGCGCGCGCGCCGCCGGCCAGCCGATAATCTTACTGGCACCGCATTTCGTGCTACTGCCGATTTGTGCGCTGTATATGGCTGAATTGGAACCGGTGATCGCAATGTATAAGCGCTTAAAAAATCAGGTATTGCACGAAGGTTACCGGCGGGTTTGCACCGGTGAGCCCACATCGAGTCGCTTCTTGGATTGGATACTGGGCAAGCGGCGCGGAGCGTTCGACTTGCAACTGGTCGAGCACCGACAAGGATTACGACCGATCGTCCATGCATTACGGGCCGGGATGCTGTTCTATTACCTTCCGGATCAGGATCTCGGCCGCCGTCACAGTGAATTTGTACCATTCTTCGGGATACCCGCCGCAACCGTTACCGCGGTGAGTGGTTTTGCTAGACTAAGCAAAGCGGCAGTAATTTTGTGCTGGGCGTCACAAAAACCGTTAGGCGCGGGCTACGAGTTAAATTTTTCGGAGCCGCTAGGGGGTTTTCCGAGTCAAAGCGAAGCGGAAGATGCATTACGAATAAATCGCTGTATCGAAAATATCGTTGCCGATATTCCGGATCAGTATTTTTGGTTACACAAGCGTTTTAAAACACGTCCGCCCGGAGAAGCAGCCTTCTATGAGTAATCTCTATGCGCGATAATCGAAGCGACCGAAGTGAAGGTCGACGGGTTTGAATATACTGATTATCAAGCAAACATCGTTGGGGGATGTTTTGCATTCCACCGGACATGTACGGGCGGTTAAAACCCAATTTCCAGATAGCAAATTAACATTGCTTACGGCGACATCGTCATACGATATCTATCGGCATAACCCGTATGTCGATCGCGTAATCTTGTTCGATCGATACGCGGTAAAGCGAAATTGGTGCAAGCAACCGGGTTGGGCGTTGCGCCACATTGGTGACGTGTTACGGGAGGTTCGGGCCGAGAAGTACGATTTGGCGATCGACCTTCAGGGACGTATGAAATCTATGCTTTTCTTGTACCTCGCTCACGCAAAACGGAAATTTGCCAAGGGGAGATGGCTTTGGGTTCCGCATTTTGCGAAGCCTGGAATTCATGCGATCGAAGAAATGGATGGTGTGCTCAAACTTGCGGGTATTGACACCCGCAATACCACTATGGAAATTCATGTTTCGCCCAAGGAGCGATCCGTCGCCGATGATTTGCTAAACGAAATCAACCCACAGTCGAAACCACTTGTAATTGTGAGCCCATTCACGCGCTGGCATACCAAGGATTGGGGCATCGACAATTTCAAAACATTCTGTACGCAAATGCCAGACGACGTAACGATTGTGTTTACCGGTTCTGATACGCAGCGTGCTGCGATCGATGATCTAATCGCACGACTCAATGGGCACTCCGTCGTAAACTTGGCGGGGCAACTAAATTTGCTGGAATTTGCGGCGTTGATTCAGCGCAGCGTACTGCTGGTTAGCGGCGACAGCTTCCCGATGCATTTAGCCAGTGCAATGGGGCGTCCGTTGATCGCGCTATTTGGGCCTACCGATGAGACGCGAGTGGGCCCGCGCAGCGCCAGTGCGGTAGTGATGCGCGCCAGCAATAATTGCCGTCGCTGCTATCGTCGCAGTCGCTGCCCGTACCATTGCATAGGTGAAATTAGACCGGCCGATGTGATCGCCGAAACGGTTCGTATTCTTCATCAGGACGACGTGGCGACGAGCGGCTAGCCCGGATAATTCATGAAGGCTTCGAATTATCCCTGAAATCCGAACAGGACGATTCGTACTGAAACCCGATAGCGCCATAGGCGACCTAACCAGTTCAAGAATTGCGAAGATTCCTTGCGGATGGCCCGCCTTCGTCAAATATCCGGGTTAGGCCTTAGTAGCACTCGGTTTTTTCAACCGTTTGAGAAACACGTTCATTTCCCGAACCGCTTGCATATCGCCGCGTTGCTGGGCCATTTCGATTCCGCGTTCGTAGACGTCGATGGCGCGTGGCAAGTCATTGGCGCCTGTGTGCGCTTTCCCCAGCAACTTATAAGCTGCCGAGTATCCGGGATCGTATTCGATAGCAGCGGCAAGGTGCAGGGCGGCGGCTGCAAAGTCGTCCTGCTTTAGATACTCATTGCCGAGGCCGAACCGCAACAGAGCGTTATCGTCGCCGCGTTCCAACATGGATTCAAACCGAGAGATCAGGGACAACTAGTTACGCCAATACGCGCTGGAGAACAACACCAGCAGAGTGAAAAGTTCCAAGCGTCCAAGTAACATAGCAAAAGTCAAAATCCATTTTGCCGGGGCCGATAAGTTAGCGTAGTTGGCAGCGACTTCACCCAACCCGGGGCCAAGGTTATTAAGGCAAGCAGTGACCGCAGAAAACGCGGTAATCAATTCCGTACCAACCGCTGTCATCAGCAACGACAGAACGATATAACTTAATACGTAAAGCGAGAAAAATCCCCAGACCGCGTTGATGACATGTTCCGGCACGGGTTTACCGTTGAATTTAATCGGAATTAGGGCGTTGGGATGTACGAGTTTCGCGGTTTCGCGCCGGCCCTGTTTGTACAGCAGCGCCACGCGGATCACTTTCATTCCGCCCGCGGTTGAGCCCGCACAACCACCAACGGCACTTAAAATGATGAGCATTACCGGAACAAATGTCGGCCACCAGTGAAACCCCGTTGTGGTAAATCCGGTGGTGGTGCCCACCGATATGACTTGAAACAAGCTATGCCAAAACACATCGGCGGTACCGTCGAATGTGCCGGCGCCTAACAGCACGACGTAGACGATGAGGAATACGACGAACAGGATTGATAGATAAACGACGACTTCGCTGTCGCGAAAGTAGTTGGAGATTGATTTTTTGCGCCACGCGACAAAGTGTAAGGAAAAGTTAATACCGGAAATAACCATAAAGACCATCGCTACCGAGGCTATCGCCCGGCTATCGTAGAAGCCGATGCTGGCGTCATGGGTGGAAAAGCCACCGATTGCAACAGTTGCAAAGCTATGGGAGACCGCATCAAATAAACTCATGCCGGCAACCCAATAACCGCCTGCACATAATACCGTCAACCCAAGGTAGATATACCAAAGTGCTTTTGCGGTTTCGGTAATACGGGGCGTAAGCTTAGTGTCTTTTACCGGCCCCGGCGTTTCGGCACGATACAATTGCATGCCGCCGACCCCCAGCATTGGCATGACCGCTACCGCCAATACAATAATCCCCATGCCACCTAACCACTGCAATTGCTGGCGGTAGTAGCGTATCGATAGCGGTAAATCGTCGATTCCGGTGAGTACCGTTGCGCCGGTGGTGGTCAGCCCCGACATGGATTCAAAAAACGCGTCGGTAAGGGACATTTGCGGGTGCGCGGTTAGCACCAGCGGCAAAGCGCCGAACGCCGCTAACACGGTCCAGAACAGCACCACCACCAGAAAGCCGTCCCGGAACCGCAAATCCAATTGCAGTCGCCTAACCGGTAACCAGCAAGCCAACCCTGTGGTCAGGGTCAGCAAATAAGCGGCTAGAAACGGTGTGCCGACACCGTCGCGGGCGAGCAGAGATATAATCAGGGGCGGCAACATCGTGCTGCTGAACAGCATTAGCAGCACCCCCAAAATGCGTAGAATAATCGGCGCTCGCATAGGTTAGTCGTGATGCGGAGCTACAGATACAGCCAGGTTGCCCGGTCTCTGTCGGGTCATATAAACGTTACGCCAACTTGAAACAGGCGTTCGAGTTCGCGGATTTGACGTTTGTCCACGACAAACAAGATTACGTGGTCTTCGGATTGGATTACCGTAGTGTCGTGGGCAATCAGTACGTCGTCGCCACGCAAAATGGCGCCGAGTGTAGTTCCGGGCGGTAGCTTGATGTCGGAAATTGCACGTCCCACGACCTTAGAACTGGATTTATCGCCATGAGCGACGGCTTCGATGGCCTCTGCCGCGCCACGCCGCAACGAATGTGCCGCCACCACATCGCCGCGGCGGATCAGGGTCAATAGGGTGCCTACCGTGGCCATACGCGGCGAAATCGCGATATCTATCACGCTGCTTTCGATCAGGTCGACGTAAGCCGACCGGTTAATGATCGCCATCACGTTCTTTGCTCCTAAGCGCTTGGCCAGCATCGCCGATAATATATTGGCTTCATCGTCGTTGGTCAGAGCGCAGAACACATCGGTATTTTCAATGTTTTCTTGCAACATCAACTCTTCATCAGCGGCGTCGCCTTGTAGTACCACTGTACCGTCAAGAAGTTCCGACACTTGCCGGGCCCGGCTCAAGTTTTTTTCTATAAGGCGAACGTGAAAATCCTGCCGCTCGAGTGTGGCTGCGAGCCGATATCCGATATTTCCGGCTCCTACTAGCATGATACGGCGGCCTGGTTTATCGATATGCCGCAACTCACTCATTACCTCGCGGATATGCTCACCCGCGGCGATGAAAAATACCTCATCATCCGGCTCAATGACCGTATCGCCTTTCGGGGCGATTGGCCGATTCTTGCGGTAAATTGCGGCGACGCGGGTGTCTATGTTCGGCATATGGTCGCGCAATTCCCGCAATTCGTGACCCACGAGTGGACCGCCGTAGAACGCTTTGATGGCGACGAGTTGGATTCTACCGTCGGCGAAATCGATGACTTGCAGCGCCCCCGGATGCTCGATAAGGCGCAAAATATGTTGCGTTACTATCTGCTCTGGGCTAATGATGACGTCGATCGGGACCATTTCTTTGGAATCGATCTTTGGGCGTGAGAAGGAAAAGATCTCTGGGTGTGAGAGATGTTCCGCAGCCCGTATGCGTGCAATTTTGGTGGGGGTTCGAAATAGAGAATAAGCGATCTGGCACGCGATCATATTAACTTCATCGCGGTTGGTTACGGCCAATACAATATCGGCATCCTCGCCACCGGCTTGGGCTAGAACGTCCGGATATGAAGCACATCCGGCTACCGTGCGTATGTCAAACCTATCCTGCAATGTCTGCAGGTGAGCGGAATTTGTATCCACCAAGGTAATATCGTTGGCCTCGTCCGCTAAGATTTCGGCCATCGACGCGCCGACTTGGCCGGCGCCCAGAATGATGATTTTCATTACGCGAAAAAGCCCCGATTAATTCTACACTTGAAGCGGCCTCTACGAGGCAGTGGGTTAATCGCCAGCGTCGCTTTTGCCGGGTTTGGGTTTGATTCCATACCCTTTTAGCTTGCGATATAAATGGGTGCGCTCGATGCCGATCTTATTCGCTAACTCGGAAATATTTCCAGACGATTGCTCAAGGTGATGATTCAGATAATGTTTTTCGAATTGATCCCTGGCTTCGCGTAACGGCAAGTCGAGCATGGACGAACCAATCGCATCGACTACACTATTTTCGTCTCGGTTTAACGCCCATCCGGCCTCTTCGCGGTCGATTTCTGTGCCGTGATTAAAGATCAACAACCGTTGTACGAGGTTTTTTAGTTCACGTACATTCCCCGGCCACTGGTAATTGCGGAGTATATTGAGGGCGCCGGTAGTGAAACGGCGATACGGCAACTGTTCTCGTTCGACCATCCAGTTCACATAAAATGCCACCAGATCGGGGATGTCTTCGCGATGATCGCGCAGCGGCGGAACTTTTATCGGAATAACATTGATCCGATAATACAAGTCTTCACGGAATGCGCCGCTGGCAACCGCCGCAACGATGTCCTGATTTGTGGCGGCAATGATGCGAACGTCAATGTTTACCGCCTGGCCGCCGCCGATTCGAATGAAGCGACCTTGCTCCAGCGTGCTTAGTATCTTGGCTTGGATCGCGAGGTCCAGATCGCCGATTTCGTCTAAAAATAGGGTGCCACCGTTGGCCTCCTCGAAGCGGCCGGGTTGGACCACCCCGCCTTCGGCGCTACCGAACAACTCGATGCCGATATTTTCGTCCGGTATGGCGGCCAGACTCACGTCGATAAACGGCGCCGCCGATCCCGCGCGCGCATTGTGTAGGCATCGAGCGACTACGCCCTTACCGCTACCCGGTTCACCTGTAATTAATATCCAACTATCGGTGTTCGCCACCTGCTGAAGTTGTTGGCGAATTTCGGCCATGGCGGTGCTGGTGCCGATAAGGGTCGAAGCCGGTTCCAGACGCCGGCGCAGTCGTTGATTTTCTCGGGTAAGACGCAGATCCTGTAATGCACGATCCACCGTCACCAACAGTTTCGCTGTCGATAGGGGTTTTTCGAGAAAATCATAAGCGCCGAAACGTACCGCATCTACCGCGGTCTCGACATTGCCGTGTCCGGAGATGATAACGACCTGGGGCCCCCCGCCTTGTTCCGACCACTCTTTTAGTAATGTTATACCGTCCGTGTCGGGCATCCAGATATCCAATAAAACGAGATCAACGCGGTGTTCGCGTAGCAGCTGGCGCGCAATAATCGCGTTTCCTGCTGTCAGTACCGAGTAATTTTCGTCGATGAGTATCTCTTCGAGGACCTGGCGGATATCGGGTTCGTCGTCGACGACGAGAATCGTACCGGCATTCATTGCTTTCGATGTCCCACCGCCCGCAGGCGGGTGATTTTGATATTGGGGTCCGTCACGTTGGCGTCCCGGGCCAGATCCAACGGGAGTTGGATAGTAATGGACGCGCCGCGAGCGTCAATATTTTCAGCCCAAAGCGTGCCGCCGTGCTCCTCGACGATGCGTTTAACGATTGCAAGCCCGAGACCCGTGCCTTTTTCTTTTGTGGTGACATAGGGCTCAAATATTCGACCCAGCATATCATCGGGAAAACCGGGCCCATTATCGATTATCGATAGCTCCGCGAACTTGTTGTCTAGGCGAGTTATCCGGCGGGTGCTAATAGTTAGCTTTGGTCGGGAAACCTCAGCCAATACATCGCGTGTATTGATGATTAGATTATTTAGCACTTGTCGAATGCGGTCGGGGTCTGCCGTTAATCGATCTAAGGACTTATCCAGATTCAATATAATGTTTATCGGTTTGTCGGTTTGTTTATGTAATTCCACCACGTCGTGAATAAGGTGATTTAAATCAATCGGCTCAGGGTTCATTCGAGCCGGCTGTGCATAGTTTGAAAACGCATTTACCATGAGTTTCATCGACTCGACTTGCTGCACTATCGTTCGTGTGGCGCGATCTAGTGACGGTCGGTCGCTCGGATCCAATTTGTCGAGATACTTGTGACGAATGCGTTCCGCGGACAATTGGATCGGGGTTAGTGGATTTTTGATTTCGTGGGCCAGTCGACGTGCTACTTCGCCCCAGGCCGCATCGCGTTGTGCTTGGATCAAATCGGTAATGTCGTCGAAGACCACGACGTATCCACCGCCCCGTAAACCGCGCCCCGGCAGACGAGTGCCGCGACACATCAGCACTTGACGTCCGCGGCCACCTACTAAAATGACCTCTGCTTGCCACTCCGCAAGTTCTCGCTGCATTGAATTTTCGACCGCACTGACCAGCGGTTCGATCCAGGGGTGATGATGGTGAAGCGTGGAAATATGGGAACCGATCTCTTTGTCGAATTTGACATTGAGGACTTGCTTGGCGGCTGTATTTTGGGTTCGTAGCCGGTGTTGATGATCAAACGAAAGCACGCCGGAGGAAAGATGACTCAGTACGGTTTCGAGGTAGGTGCGTTGCTGCTCCGCTTCATGCTGACTGCGGCGCGCATGATTTTGGGCGCGGTACACCTGTCGGGTCATGTCGTTAAAGGATTGCACCAGTATGCCGAGTTCATCGCCACTGGTCACCGGTAGTCGTTTGTTGTAATCGCCTGCGGCCACTGCCCGGGTGCCCTCTGCGAGGTCTCGAAGCGGTGCCACTAGTCGCCGCGATGACCAAATTGCGGCCCACATTGCGATCAATGTCGCTACCAGCGTGATCAATGTGAGGGCGAGAATAAAACTAAACTTTAGTGGGTCGCGCAGGTAGGCTAGACGTTCGTATTCGTCGCGGGCCGACTGCACACTCTGCCCGAGGCGCGCATACCGCAGCGTGAGTGGTTGTAACACCTGCAATACTCGAACTGGTTGGCTTACCCCCCTAGAGTGCACCGGTACCGCGGTCCGCAATTGCAAACCGCCGCCGGATAGTGGTTCCAGTTCGGCATGGACCTGACCCTTGCGGATTTTCGATAAAGTCATATCGTCCGGTGCATCAGGGACCAGCGACTGGGCCTCGAGGCTGCTTGATGCGATGATGCTGCCGGATTGCGTATAGAGGTTGATCTCAAAGTAGCCACCCTGTTCCCGTAGGTCATCGAGGAGCTGCACAATTTCCAATTGTGTATCGACCTCGCTCAGGTGCACGGCGTCCTCTTGCACTTGCCGTAGTTGATCATTCTTAAAGGCTTCCAATGACGCGCGGCCAAGCAGCAGGGCATCGTCGAGGGCTTGTTCAATTCGCACATCGAACCAGCTGTCGATGCCCTTGCTTAAAAACTGCACGGAGAAATAATAAACCACGGAAAGCGGCAGTATCGCGAGCAATGCAAACGTAATCAATAAACGAATGGTAAATCGCGAGCCGAGAATTCCGGATCGAAATTGTCGAACCAGCCGCCACAGGTTCGCGCCGATAAGTAGCGCCAGGATGAGAATTCCCAGCAAATTCACTATCACCAGTATCGAAAAATGGTCGCTGAGTATTTCCGAGTGTTGCGCCGCGGCGGTGAGTAAGAGCACGGCGCCCAGCAACAGAATCGCAAACGCGATGCTGGGAGCCGGGCCGGTCGCGCGTTTTATTACTGTTCTAATTTCCATTGATTCCAGCCGCTACCTAACCGCCAGGAAGGGGAGATGTATGCCACCAGCCGGAGTGGCACGGGCAGGGATTCGATGTCCAGACTCGCGCGAATCGAGAGCCGATAGTCAGATCCGTCGTCGAGCGACCGGTTCGCAACAGATATCAAAAAACGCTGCGTTCCACCCGCTGCAGCCAACGCATCCGCTACGGTGCGAAACGATCCGAAACTGTCGGTGCCGGTTGGGCCGGCGCCGGTCTGTTCGATAATATACCGGCCCGATAAAGCGTGGTATCGAATCTGTACCGGGAAGCGCCAGCGATCGATTCGCTCCTTCCACAGCAACGGTCGTGCTCTCAGTAACGCCAGCTCGACGACAATCGACAGCGGAATGCCTTTGTCCAAGGCGTCCTCGGTTTCATCGCTTAAGCTCAATTCAAGGATGGCCGTGGCTTCGATTTGATTGCCCTTGATCGTCGCTGAAACCGGCTCAATCTGAAAATCCGCGTTTGCGAAGGCCGGTAACGCTAGCAAGCCCAGTATCGCCACGATGATCATAGTGCGCCCTCTCCGCCGGCGATTGCGGAAGCTGCCGGCGTAATTAGTGTCGACTGAGGCTCGCATAGTAAAAACCGTCCGTATCATGTATTCCCGGCAGCAGTTGGCGCCCGGCGGCACGCCTCTTGCCGAACCGCTGTCCTAAGTCATTTTCCTGTGCATCGGAATGATCGTCCATAAATGACCTAATTTGTCGCTCGTTTTCTTCCGGAATCAGCGAGCAGGTTACGTACACCATAATGCCACCGGGATTCAGCAACTCCCATGTGGCGGCAAGTAGCTGGCGTTGCAACCGTGTGAATTGGTCGATATCCGTCGCCCTGCGATGGTGTTTGATGTCGGGGTGCCGACGAATGACGCCGGTACCAGAACACGGCGCGTCCAGCAGTATACGATCGAATTTGCGGCCGTCCCACCAATTATCGTTGTTGCGAGCGTCACCCGTGGTAATCGTTGCATGACGTCCTAGTCGTTCCATATTTTCGTGAATACGGCGGACCCGCGCCGGATCCACGTCGAGGGCTACGAGTTCGGTTTGCGGTTCAGTTTCGAGGATATGGCCGGCTTTACCGCCAGGAGCGGCGCACGCATCCAATATCCGTAGCCCGGGTTTCAGTTCCAATGCAATAGGTGTGAGTTGTGCGCCGTCGTCCTGCACTGATACGAGACCAGTTTCGAATCCGGGCAAGTCGGTCAAACGGGCCCATTGCGGCAAAACCACACCCCACTGGCTGCGTGGTGATGCATGGGCAACGTATCCTGCCTGCTGCAGTTGGTGTAAATAGTCCTCACGATCGATACGACCGGCGTCGACACGCAATATCATTGGCGGCCTACTGTTACCGGTTTCTATGATGAGTGGCGCATGGTCCGGATACACGCTGAATATCATATCGCGTAACCAGTCCGGGTGGGCACTGGCGGCTGCGGCCGACGTCGGTGCTGATCGGAGCCGTGACTGCTGTCTCAAGAACTCGCGCAACACCGCATTGACGAGCCCGGCGGCCCACGGAGTAGTGGAGCGCTTGATCGCGTTGACAGTTTCCGATACGACTGCGTAGGGCGGTGTGCTGTGGTATTCAATTTCGTACAAGGCCACGATAATTAGGAACAGAATCGAACGATCGGCACGTTTTACCGGCTTTGATAGCAGTTGGTTCGCATAGTCTTCGAGCCGCCAAAACCAGCGTACCGTACCGTAAGCCAAATCTCGCGCCCAGGATCGGCGTGTTTCTGGAATCGAGTGCTGTGCTTGTTGGAAGCCAGTATCCAGAGGTGCGCCGGCATCAACCACTTGCTGAACCAGCTCCGCGATGACGCTTCGGAGATCTAGACCGCGGCTCGAATTCATTCGCAGGTCATACCGTCTGCGGCGGCAATTCGGTAGCCGCGCAGTAAGTCTGCCGCTGCTAACGGATTGCCACCCGGACGTTGGATGCTGAGGATGCGCAATGCGTCGGCGCCGGTTTGAATGGATATCCCCGTGCTATCGGCGCTAAGTACGGTTCCGGGAGCCGCTCGTTTTGGTGAAGGCTGCACTTCGGCCTCCCAGATTCGCAAACGCGTGCCGCGGTGATAGGTATAGGCGATCGGCCACGGATTAAACGCGCGTACCCTGCGTTCCAAGTCAATCGCTTTGGCGGACCAGTCGATAAGTCCCTCGTGTTTGTGCAGTTTCGCAGCATAGACGGCTAATTCCGAATCCTGCGGTTGTGGAATCGGCCATTCGCCACGTTGTGCGGTGGTGATGAGTTGCTGCAGCATCTGTGCACCGAGATGCGCAAGGCGGTGTTCTAATGTGGCGGCCGTATCGGTAAGGTGAATCGGCTCAGGTGCTTGTGCGAGCACGTCCCCCGTGTCCAGCCCGCGGCCCATTTGCATTAGCGAAATGCCCGTAGTGACATCACCGGCTTCAATGGCTCGGGCAACAGGCGCCGCGCCGCGCCAGCGCGGTAGCAGCGAGGCATGTACATTGACACATCCGTGCCGAGGGACGGCCAGCATCGTTTCCGGAATCAGTAGGCCGTAGGCCACAACCACCAATAAATCTAAGCTATGGTGGGCGCGTGTTGTATCGCGGTCGGTCAACAAATCGGGTTGTTCAGTGTGTAGCCCGAGTGCCCGTGCGCGGGATTTGACCGCACTGCCGCGACGCTGTTTCCCGCGTCCGAAAGCGCGATCGGGCTGGGTGTAAACCACCGGAATAGCCACGTCTGCCGCGGCCAGGACGTTCAAGCTAGGCACCGCGAATTCGGGCGTGCCGGCAAAGCCTACGCGCAGCATGTGCGCTCCGGCCCGAGGTGCGATTTGCGGTCCGTTATAACCACGGCCCGCGCGCTAGTATGTTTGGTCACTGAAAAAACATCGCGCGGTAGCAGTGGATCGAGTAGCTAGTCGGCCCTGATAAATCCATAATTCATTGAATTAGTGTAATTTATGCACAGATTCGCCGTGATGAATTTACCAGAGATCGGGCCGAGTACAAGAAAAAACGGCAAGTTTATGGAAGAGTTTTTCTTCCGTCGTTGCTGGAAAAGCATCATTTTTGGTTGTCGGCAAGGCACCCGAGAAGCCGAAGCGGCCATTACATGATTAAGACACATGGAGGTAAATGAGCATCGAAAATCGCAGAACAACGCTACCGCGTCCTTGCTCGCGCTCATTACCTACATCCCTGTAGGCAACGCCGCCGACAGCCGGCGTTCTTCAGGGACGACTAGCTACCGCAGGAACGCGGTACGGTGGGCGAGGTCAGAGCACGAGCGCCGCGTGGTCGGGCTGCGTCGAGAGATTGTGTCGCGACTCCTTTTCGAGACGTTTGCGAATCCGATCGTGTTTTAACCGCGACAAATAATCCACGAAAACAACTCCGTCCAAATGGTCAATTTCATGTTGAATACAAACCGCAAGCAGGTCTTCGGCCTCAAGTGCGAACGCTTCACCGTCGCGATTTAGGGCCTGAACCTGAACCCGCTGGGAGCGTGTTACCGGTGCGTAAACTCCCGGTAGTGACAAACAACCTTCCTCACATTCCAGCTCACCACCCCGATCGGTGATCGTCGGGTTAATGAATATACTTAGACAAGAACGGTCCTGCGACGCATCGATGACAACAATGCGCTCGTTGCGGTCGACCTGCACCGCCGCGAGGCCAATCCCAGGCGCAGCGTACATGGTCTCCGCCATGTCATCCACTAGGCGGCGAACGGATTCGTCGACGACGGCTACGGGATGTGCGGTGCGCCGCAAGCGCGCATCGGGGTATAGGAGGATGTCCAATAGTGCCATGAATTCGCGAATTCCCGGAAGGGACCGACAGCGCCATACGGGTTCTGAATACTTTAGTTTACCTGTTTTAGAGAGAATATTGAAACAAAAGGCCTTTTACGGATTGGCGTTACGCGGTATATGGGCTAGACTCCATACCAATAATCACCAACGACTCTATGGAACGATGCGCAATATTCTCCAGCGTTTCTTCATGATCTCGGTAGCAGCCTTGGCCATCTCGTTGGCCGGAATCGTCCACTCGCAAGTCGAGTTAAACCCGGCATCTCCGGACCGCTACACCGTTCAGAAAGGCGATACCCTGTGGCACATCGCTGGGCAGTTTCTCAAGAATCCCTGGCGGTGGCCGACGATTTGGAAGCAAAACGATCAGATCGAGAATCCCCATTTAATCTATCCCGGCGATGTGCTGGTCATGACTTATGTGGATGGCGATCCGCAGCTGAAGCTGTTGCGCCGGGAAACGCTGGGTACGGTTAAGCTATCGCCGGCGATCTACTCTGATCCGATCGACGCTGCGATTCCGACCATTCCGCCGAGCGCGATCCATGCTTACCTTGGCGCGCCACTCGTGGTGGATGAAGGCGATCTAGACGATGCAGGGCATGTTGTC
>CAXMMZ010000052.1:0-14835 GCA_964194565.1 Arenicellales bacterium | reverse complement strand
AATGGCCCGGGCCTTGGAATAACTCAACAGTCCGGCCGCGAAGGCCTGACTGGTGTTCGGCAACGCCTCCAGCGCCCGCGCCACCCGCACTTTCTCCCGCGCGGCTCCCAATGCGATACCGCATTTCCAACCGAGCCAGTGGGCACATGAACGAATGCCCCAATGCCCCCAACCATCGCGACGATCGAACTCCGCCACGAGGCACAACCACCGGTAGGTCGCGGCATTGATATTGGCCGCCAATTCCGTGATCTGGGATCGAGCTCGTCGAGCGACAGCGATGGTTCGAGACACGTGACAGAACGATTCAGAAGATCGGGCATGGGGCCTCCTGGCTAGCATACTGGATGGATGTACAGTATACCATTGAACGACGAATCGGACTACAAAAACTCAGTGATGGGACAGCATTAATTACAATGGCATCGCTCATCGTGTGATACTTCAACGCTAACAGGTGTGGCAGCTTTTCCTGGTCCAGCTCGACCAGCGCTGCGTTTCGTCGATGATGAAATCGCAGGCCTTGCCCACCAACTCCGCCTGCATCGCCCGTTCCTGCTCCAGGTCATCGAGGTACTTGAGGAACAGGACCCAGGAGGTTTGCTCAAACATTTAGTTTCTGACCGAAGAACCGTTCAACATGTCGAATGAAACAAGCCACCAACGGCCTCTCCATCCGCCACCAGGCCGTTATAAATCTCGACTGCGGCATTCGTTTCCGCCACGTGTACAGTAATGTTCCTGTTTTCGAGCAAGTCTAGAGTTTCCTGACACGTCCTCAACATCAGCAACATTCCTCGACTCAATACGATCGATTTACTGCCATTGTCGACCAACTCTTTGACGTCTGCAGGCTGGATTCCTGGCACATGGTGTGTGTCCGTTTCGCGCCAGTCCCATTGCCGACCGCCGCCCGGCCAAACCTTGAAATCCTTACCAGCACCGACACTATCGACTTCCATATGCCCCCAAGACAGCTGGGTTATTAGAGGAGAGCGAATTGCTTCGTGATTCATGGCGATTTGATTGATGGGGTCGAAGCCGAAATGTTTTATGCCGGACGGTAATTCGGGACACCTTACGCTACGTTACTTCACCCTGGCACTGCCACGCCCCTCTTCAAACTGTGGCAGATCGTCACTCGGCACCGTCCAATTCGCGCCTGATCCAACGAAAATATGGGCATTGGGACGTACGGGTACATCTCCGTCTACGGTTCCCAATGCGATTTCAACCACATCCTCCGATGCGCGCGGGCTCGAGAACGTCAGACTCGAGCCACAGTGGCTACAGAAGGATCGGCTTGTACCGTTTGTTGCCTTGTATCCCTTAAGAGCTTGCTCGCCTGTGATCCAACGGAACTTGGAGCGGGACACTCCCGCAATCGTCGCGTACGCGGCGCCATGAAACTTCCGGCACATGGAACAGTGGCAGTGAGCTACCTCCGAAAGAAACTCGTCGATCTCGAATCTCACTACTCCGCATAGACAGCTACCATGATATGGGTTGGCCATTGCATCTCCTCGAGCAGAACACTACAGTATTTTTGATACACTTGTCGGCATGACCCTGGGCCGATTGCGCAGTTCAAAACACAGACTTGTTAGCCGGATAATATATATGAAACGATTCTCGATAGTGCTCGCACTACTGTTCGCACCTGGTGTACTGCAGGCAGCGACGGATTCTATGGCAAACATGCCCTGTCACCAGATGGCTGACGGCACGTCAATGGGAAACTGTGAGTCAATACCTACGCACCCGGAAGCGACGGATTCGGTCGCAGACGATATACCACCCGTGCAGTCGAGCACTATCCTTGACGTCAGAGACGGCGATACCGTCGAACTCACTGCAAGCGTTGTACAGAAAGAGATCGCCGGAGTTACCGTGACGATGTACGCGTACAACGATATGATTCCCGGCGTCGTATTACGCGCGAAACAAAACAGTACTTTCACAGTCGTTTTTTACAACGAGATCCCCGAAGAAACCACCGTACACTGGCACGGCCTGCGGCACGCGAACAAAGACGACGGCGTCCCCGGTGTAACACAACCACCGGTACAACCAGGGGAATCGTATAGATACACAGTGAAGGTCCCTGATGCCGGCATTTATTGGTATCACCCGCATGTCCGCGAGGACAGACAACAAGACAAGGGACTCGCCGGTAATTTGCTTGTGATGCCGACGGACTTGTCCTATTGGAACCCCGTGCACCGCGAGGAGTTGCTCGTTCTTGACGATATTCTTATGGGTGATAAGGGCATAATCCCGTTCGGCGCAGTCCATGCGACGCATGCGGTAATGGGTAGATTCGGGAACGTCATGCTCGCGAACGGAGAAGAATCGTACGACCTTACGATTAGCCGCGGTGAGGTGGTGCGGTTCTATATTACCAACGTCGCGAACACACGGCCGTTCAACCTGACGTTTCCCGGTGCACGCGTGAAACTGGTCGGCTCGGATCTCGGAGCATACGAGCAAGAAGAATATGTTGACAGTATCATCATCGCGCCTGCCGAGAGGTATATCGTGGAACTAGTATATGAGAAGCCGGGAGAGTACGAGATACTGAATGTAAATCCGCACCAGACATATGACCTGGGGACGATCTCGGTGAATGACTCAACACCGGAGGATTCACTTGCGTTCGAGCCTCCGCGCCAACACACCGATGTAATGGCCGATATCGACACGTTCCGCGAGCATATTGGTCGGCGACCAGACTACACGCTCGAACTGGGAATGAAGATGCGCATGGACATGCGTATGCCAAAAATGCACGCCTCAGAAATCGAATGGGAGGACCAGATGGGCATGATGAATGCGATGCACACATCCGATATGCTCTCATGGGTTATTCGCGACCGTGCTACCGGGAAGGAGAACATGGATGTCACTCTCGCAATGAATGTTGGCGACGTGGTGGCGATACGCCTCGTCAATCCGGCGGAGAGTATGCATCCGATGCAACACCCCATTCATCTTCATGGCCAGCGGTTCCTCGTGACGTCTGTGGATGGCAAGGCAGTGGAAAATTTGGTTTGGAAAGACACAGTGCTAGTACGCGGCGGAACAACCGTTGACATACTTGTCGACGTCACCAATCCCGGAACGTGGATGATGCATTGTCACATTGGGGAACACTTGGAATCAGGGATGATGATCGGTGTCGAAGTCGCCCCACAGGGCAGCAAGATCGATAACGAAGACGCAGCGTGAACAACAATACCCAGTAGCGCTGTTTGCATCGCGAATGTCTAATGCCGACGCTGCATCGGTCTGGCAATCGAACGCGGCGCGCCCCGCCTAAATCGTCCACGACGATCCTGCGTTTGGGTTGCGTCGCTGAACATCGCAGTCAGTTGTTCCATCAAAGTATCGCCGAGTTGCTCGGCATCCAGTAGGGTGACGGCACGAGGATAGTAACGGGTTACGTCGTAGCCTATGCCGATCGCGAGCAACTCGACGACGTCGACGGCTTCGATGTAACGCACGACGTCGTGCAGATGGCACTCTAAGTAGTCCCGCGAATTACCGGACAGCGTGGAATCGTCAACCGGAGCACCGTCGCTGATGACCACAAGGATTCGACGCTGTTCGCGACGCGCGAGAAGCCGTTGATGGGCCCACAACAGCGCCTCGCCGTCGATGTTTTCTTTAAGGATGTCGTCGCGCAGCATTAACCCCAGGTTGCGGCGCGCCCGCCGCCAGGGCATGTCGGCGGATTTATAAATAATATGGCGTAAATCGTTAAGCCGCCCTGGTGCTTCCGGCTTGCCACTTCGGACCCACTGCTCGCGCGCCTTGCCGCCCTTCCATGCCACCGTGGTAAATCCAAGAATCTCCGCTTTAACACCACATCGCTCGAGGGTTCGCGCGAGGATGTCGGCACTCATCGCGGCGAGGGTAATGGAGCGGCCACGCATCGAGCCGGAACTGTCGATCAATAGCGTCACTACCGTATCTCGAAACGGCGTGTCTTTTTCATGCTTATACATGAGGTGATGCGCCGGGCGCGCGATAACGCGCGACAGATGCGCAGTGTCTAAGATGCCTTCTTCGAGGTTGAAGTCCCAGGATCGCGCTTGCTGCGCCAGTAATCGGCGTTGTAGACGATTTGCCAGGCGACCTATCACGTGTTGCAGATGCACGAGTTGCTGGTCGAGTTGCCGGCGCCGGCGCTCGAGTTCTTCATGCGAGCATAAATCCGATGCGTCGACGACCTCATCGAAGGCGGTCGTGAACACCTGGTACGCATCCAACGCCGCATTCAAATCATGAATCGGACGCCGGTTTTGCGGCGCTGCCGCGTTTGGGTCTTCATCACCACCATCGTCCGGACTGTCCGCATCGAGTGAACCCACCGCGTCGTCGTCCAGGGGGTCATCGTCGCTCCTTGCCGGATCGACGGTTTCCTCGGTCGCGCCTTGCGAGTCGTCGTCCTGCGCCGTTCCGCCCGCGGCATCGGAAGCGGCCTCGCTCTGCTCGGGGACGGTGCTCGGCGTTTCGACTAAACCAAGATCGCGCAGTATCTCGCGAACACGGTTCGCAAAACTCGATTGTTCATCGATCAGCGGTGCCAGCTCACGCAGACGCTGTTCAATGTCGACCGTCAATGACTCGCGGCACAACGTCAGCAAACCGCCCGCGTCGCTCGGTATCGCATCGTTACGCAGCGCGTTGCGGGCCAGCACGGCGAGGCGGTCGGCCATCGATAGCTTATCGGTATTCTGCAAAGCAGCGCCGGCTAGGCCTTCGCAACGGTGCTTGTGTACGGCTTGCAGATTGGAGGTAACGCCGAGTAGTCCGCGACTGCCCACGGCTTCACAGCGAATTTGTTCCAGCGTCTCGAACGCCTCACGCGCCGCGGGGTCGGCGGGCACTTGCGTGCTGTGCAGCACTGTATCGTGATGTTTTGCTTTCAGTGCGATCGCGTCGGCGCTACCGCGGTAGCGTGCAGCCATTTGCGGTGAGTCATTCGGTGTGAGTTCGCGCGGCGGCTCGGCCAGTCGCACCGTGTTGCCGGTCAGGCCCGCCGCGCCGGATTGAAACTGCACGACCAAATCCGGTTGTTCGGCCAATGCGCGCGTAGCGGCCGCGGTGTTACGCCGCCACTGCGCCGCCTTGTCGCGGTGTTCGTCGCTCATAATCGCCTAGCCGGGCTGGGCTGTCGCGGATTCGATGAGCTCGACATTAAAACAACGTTGATAATATTCGGCGACGATACCGCGCTCGGTTTCGTCGCATTTATTTAGAAACGTGACGCGAAACGCCGTACCAATATCGTCGAACAACAACGCATTTTCGGCCCAACTGATTACTGTTCGTGGACTCATGACGGTCGATATGTCGCCGTTGATAAATCCCACCCGAGTCAGATCGGCCAGCGTTACCATAGCCGCCGCGGTCTGCGGCCAGTTGGGGTATTTAGCGTACGGAATCTTCGCCAATACGATCTCGACTTCGGCGTCGTGTTCGAGATAGTTCAATGTCGCGACGATGTTCCAACGATCCATTTGCCCTTGATTGATGGGATTGGTGCCGTGGTACAAACCCGTCGTATCCCCTAAACCCACCGTATTGGCCGTCGCGAATAACCGAAAACACGGGTGCGGGTGCAACACTCGGGATTGATCCAATAACGTCAACCGGCTCTCGGCCTCCAACACCCGCTGAATCACGAACATCACATCAGGCCGTCCCACGTCATACTCATCGAATACCAAAGCCGTGGCCGATTGATACGCCCACGGCAGTATTCCTTCTTTAAATTCCGTAACCTGTTTGCCGTCGCGCAGCACGATGGCGTCTTTGCCGATTAAGTCGATGCGGCTGATATGACTGTCGAGGTTGACGCGCACACATGGCCAGTTCAAACGCGCTGCGACCTGCTCAATGTGGGTCGATTTACCGGTGCCGTGATAACCCTGAATCAACACCCGCCGGTTGTGCGCAAACCCAGCCAAAATCGAAACGGTCGTGGCTTTATCGAAACGGTAGGTATCGTCCAGCAGCGGTACGTGCTCGGTCGGTTCACTGAACGCGGGTACCCGCCAGTCGCTGTCGACCCCGAACACATCGCGCACTACGACTTCCGTGTCGGGAAGACCGCCGGCGGAATGACCCCGGCTGGTTCGAAGCGTTGCCGTCATAGAGGTATCGAATAGGTTCGTGTCGAAGAAGCTGAGCTTAGCAGGTCATCCGGCGCTATGTCTTAGTCACTGCTTCCGCGACGACACACAAAATTTCGAACATCATTGTGGCGCCGACCAGTGCCGTGTTGCCGGTCGGATCGAACGGCGGCGCGACTTCGACGACATCGCCGCCGAAACGGAGCGCCGTGATGAAACTTGGAACCGAGATAGTCGTCGCCAGTATCACAATGGGCATCGAAATGCACGAGGCCCACCGGCCCGTCCGCTGCATAGGATCGTCGGCTTTCGATTTGTCGTGCATAACGGTAAATCTTCCGCCGTGATATTTGTTACCGGTGGCGCAGCTCCGGCACGGCGCGCACGGCACCCACAATGTGATCCGCTACGTTGGTAATGGATGCTTCCATACGCGCGGCCAGTGCCGCATCGTACGGTTTGCTCACGATTCCCGCAAATTCCAACAATGCGGCCATAGCGACCTCGGCCGCACGGGTTGCCCCGTCGTCTATTTTTAACGCGATGCCCCAACCCCGACTCGGCAGCGCCGCCGTATAGACCCCTTCAGCGCCGGTCTTCACGGCCGCCTCCGTGTGGCGCATCATCACAGTACAAAACCTATCGGTGCCAGCTACAAGCTCCGGAAATCGGCGCATCGCCTGCACCACGCGGGCCGCGGCCTCGGCCCGTAGCGGCGGCAACCCGGCAGGATTGGCCAGGCGCGCCATGCCCAGCGCAGTCGCGCGCAACGACATACCGATTACCGGAATCCCACAACCGTCGGTACCGCCGGGGGCGTCGCGCAAATCGGTTTCGCACAATGTGGATAACGCCTCCCGCACTCCGCGCTGAACCGCGTGTTCCGGACGGATATAGCCTGCCGTCGGCTGCCGTAAATGCAAGGCGGTCGCCAACATTCCGGCGTGCTTACCCGAACAGTTATTATGTGCCGCACTCGCTTCATGGTCGGCCCGAATCATGGCGCTCGCGGTTCGCCCGTGCGTAGGCGTATGGGCGCCGCATTCCAGATCGGACTCACCAAGACCGAGCCGCATCAGCCAGCCACGGACGCGATCGACATGCATCGGCTCGCCGCCGTGGGACGCGCAGGCCAACGCGATCTCATCGTCGCTCACCGCAAACGCGTCGGCCGCGCCGGATTCGATGAGCGGCACCGCCTGCAGCGGCTTAATTGCCGAGCGCGCAAACACCGGTCGCTCGATATTGCCCCACTGGGCAATCAAACCACCAGCATGGTCAACGATGGCGGCCGCGCCTCTATGCACGCTCTCGACTAGCGTGCCGCGGCTGACTTCAACCAACACTGGATTGGTTATATCGTTCAATGAAGTAGGTTTGCCCATCGTGCGTAATCGCGCCTCGGTTCAACCGGTCTGATTGATTTGTATCGAGGCAACGATTGTTGTGCGGTATATTCTAGCAATAATCTCTACAATTGACGGCCCATACCGGCCAGAACAAGACGCATGACGAACAATCGACCGTTGCAAACCCCGCTCCATGCTCTGCACTGCGAGCTCGGCGCGAAGATGGTGCCGTTTGCGGGGTTTGAAATGCCTCTACAGTATAGCTCCGGCATCATCACCGAACATCGCCACACCCGCGCCGCGGCCGGTCTATTCGACGTGTCCCACATGGGACAAATTCGCTTGACGGGCACCGATGCGGCCGCTGCGCTTGAAACCCTGCTACCGGCCGACGTGATCGGGCTGGCGCCGAGCCGTCAACGCTATTCCGTCTTTACCAACGAGCGAGGTGGCATCGCCGACGATCTCATGATTACCAACGCC
This sequence comes from Arenicellales bacterium, assembly GCA_964194565.1. Classification (GTDB taxonomy): domain Bacteria; phylum Pseudomonadota; class Gammaproteobacteria; order Arenicellales; family JAOTWM01; genus JAOTWM01. The sequence continues at coordinate 6,863 of CAXMMZ010000052.1, read as the reverse complement.
GGCGACCATTTGTTATTGGTCGTCAACGCGGCGACCAAATTCGACGATTTGGCGTTATTGGAAGCGAATATCGGCCACCGATGCGGGATCGAACTGTTGGACGACCATGCGTTAATAGCGCTGCAAGGGCCGCTCGCGGCGCAGGTACTGGAGTTGTCGGTCACCGACATCGCGCAACTGCCGTTCATGCATGCAGCGGCGGTCGCGATTGGCGATACCACGTGCTGGATAAGCCGTTCGGGTTACACCGGCGAAGATGGATATGAAATTTCCTTAGCGGCCACGGACGCGGCCGCGGTCGCGCAGCAATTACTACAGAACGATGCGGTCGCTCCGGTTGGTCTCGGCGCCCGTGATTCTTTGCGCCTGGAGGCCGGATTGTGCTTGTACGGCCACGATATTGACACCGACACAACGCCTCGGGAAGCCGGCATCGAGTTCGCGATCTCCAAGATGCGGCGCCGCGGCGGCGTGCGTGAAGGCGGCTTCCCGGGCGCGGATGTGATTCTCAATCAAGACACGGTGCCTTCACGGCGGCGCGTAGGCATCAAACCACTCGGCCGAGCACCGGTTCGCGAAGGCGCCGATCTCGTCGATGCGGAGTATCGGCCGGTGGGCAAGGTAACGAGCGGCAGTTACGGGCCCACTGTCGAACACCCGATCGCTATGGGCTACGTCTACGGCGCCAGCGCGCTGCAAGGCACGACGCTAAACGCCATCGTACGGGACAAATACCGGGCGGTAGCGGTGAGCCCGCTGCCATTTGTTCCCCATAGATACTATCGCGGTCGCTAGTACACCGTTTTAAAACAAATGCTAACCCTGATCCCGCAACCGAAGGAGACACAGACATGAGCGAAACGCGCTATACCGAAGATCATGAGTGGGCACGACCTGAGGACGGCACTACGGTTATCGTAGGAATTACGGACTACGCCCAAGAGCAGCTCGGAGAGCTTGTGTTTATCGAATTGCCGGAGGTGGGCAGCGAGCTGGCGCAGGGCGACGAGGCCGCGGTCATCGAGTCGGTAAAAGCCGCAGCGGAAGTCAAATCGCCGATATCCGGTACCGTATTGGAAACTAACGACGCACTAAAAGATGCGCCGGATACGGTGAACCGTGAGCCAACCGGTGACGGATGGTTGTTCCGGATTAACGCCAGCGACCCGGCGGAACTCGATGGCCTCATGAACGAAGCGGCTTATATGTCTTACCTCGCGACACTGGAGTAAGCGTGAAAAGCTGTCATCCTATTTTATTCGGCTAACGGAGACCCTATGTCAACAAATCGGGCGACAACTCGGCGTTCGCTCCAAGAACTCGAAATGCAGGGCGATTTCATCCGCCGCCACATCGGCCCTGGCGATCAGCAGGTGGCTGAGATGCTGAAGGTACTCGGTATGGGGTCGATCGACGAGCTCATCGACCGTACCGTACCGCGATCGATCCGGTCCGATACGCCGCTGGACTTCGACCGCCCCATGAGCGAACGCAGTGCAATCACGTACCTGCGCCGTATGCGCGGCCGCAACCGGGTATTCGTGTCGATGATCGGCATGGGTTATTCGGGTACCGTTTTACCGGGAGTCATTCGCCGCAACGTCTTGGAAAACCCAGGGTGGTATACGGCCTACACGCCCTATCAGGCGGAAGTCAGTCAAGGCCGGCTGGAAGCGTTACTGAATTTTCAACAAGTGATTATTGATCTGACCGGTATGCAACTGGCTAATGCATCGCTTTTGGACGAAGGCACGGCCGCGGCCGAAGCGATGGCCATGGCAAAACGCGTAAGCAAAAGCCAGGCGAATGCGTTTTTCGTCTCCGACGACTGCCACCCGCAAACCATTGCCGTCGTACAAACCCGCGCGGACTCATTGGGGCTGAACATCGTGATCGGCACGCCCAATGCCGAGCTGCCGATGAGCGACTATTTCGGCGTGTTGTTGCAGTATCCAGGCTCCAGCGGCCGGATCGAAGACATCGCACCGATCATCGAAGCCGCGCACCAAAAAGCGGCCGTGGTTACCGTCGCCACCGACTTATTGAGTTTGGCATTGCTGAAACCACCCGGCGAGATGGGCGCCGACATAGTTGTGGGTAGTGCACAGCGCTTTGGAGTTCCCATGGGGTACGGCGGGCCCCATGCCGCATTTTTCGCCACCCGCGATGCATTCAAACGCTCGATACCGGGCCGGATTATCGGTGTATCCACCGATGCGGAGGGCAATCCGGCGCTACGCATGGCATTGCAAACCCGCGAGCAACATATTCGTCGTGAAAAGGCCACGAGCAATATTTGCACCGCGCAGGTACTGCTGGCGATCGTGGCCGGTTTCTACGCGGTTTATCACGGCCCCGACGGACTGCGCACCATTGCCGGCAAGGTGCATCGGCTCACGGCGATTACGGCGGAAGGGTTGCGGCGCTTAGGCTACGAAATTGTTCACGACGAATTTTTCGATACGATCAAAGTGTACGTGCGCGGCCAAGCGGCACGCATCGCGGCCAGGGCCCGGGAATCGCAGATCAATCTGCGCGTTATCGATGCCGACCATCTTGGTGTGTCGCTGGACGAAACCACACGCCGCTACAACATTGAAGCATTGTGGACGGTATTCGATACCCGTGCGTTGCAGAAGTTGTCGATCTATGCGATCGATAGCGAGTGTGAAGAGATTATTCCCCCCGCGTTGCGCCGCAGCACTGAGTTTATGACCCATCCGGTATTCGAAATGTATCATTCGGAAACATTAATGCTGCGTTACCTGCGTTCACTGGCCAGTAAAGATATTGCGTTGGACCGATCCATGATTCCACTCGGTTCGTGTACGATGAAGTTGAACTCCACTACCGAAATGCTACCGGTCACGTTTCGGCAATTCAGCGCCATGCACCCGTTCGCGCCACTCGATCAGGCTCAGGGCTATCAGCAATTATTCGAGGAGCTGGAAGCCATGTTGTGCGAAATTACCGGGTTCGATGCGGTGTCGCTGCAACCAAACGCGGGTTCGCAGGGCGAATATGCGGGTCTGCTATGCATTCGCCGCTATCATCAAACCCGCGGTGAGGGCGGCCGTAATATTTGCCTGATCCCGTCGTCCGCTCACGGCACCAATCCGGCCAGCGCCCATATGGCGGGACTGAATGTCATGATCGTCGGATGCGACGACCACGGTAACGTTGACGTCGACGATTTGCGCGCCAAGGCAACGCAGCACGCGGGCCGGTTGGCGGCACTCATGATCACCTACCCCTCCACCCACGGTGTGTTCGAAGAAAGCATCCGCGAAATCTGTGACATTGTGCATGAATTTGGCGGTCAGGTTTACATGGATGGCGCCAATCTCAACGCGCTCGTTGGGATTTGCCGACCCGGCCACATCGGCGCCGATGTCTCCCATATCAACCTGCACAAAACATTCTGTATTCCGCACGGCGGTGGCGGGCCGGGTATGGGACCGATCGGCGTGCTCAGTCATTTGGCGCCGTTTTTGCCGGATCACCCGGTCATCGACGGCGTTAATCCAGCAGCAGGCGATAATCCGACGATTGGCACGATCGCATCGGCGCCATGGGGCTCGGCCGGCATCTTGCCGATCTCGTGGACTTACATCGCGACGATGGGAGCCGCCGGGCTGCGCCGCGCCACTGAGATCGCAATACTCAACGCCAATTACATAGCGCGGCGGCTCGATCCTCACTATCCGGTTGTGTATACCGGTAAAGGCGGCCTGGTGGGGCATGAATGTATTGTCGACCTCCGCCCCATTAAACAATCCTGTGGGATCACCGTCGACGACGTCGCTAAGCGTCTCATCGATTATGGTTTTCACGCCCCCACCATGTCGTTTCCGGTCGCCGATACCTTTATGATCGAGCCCACCGAAAGCGAAGCGAAACGGGAGATTGACCGTTTCTGTGACGCAATGATTTCGATCCGGGCCGAAATCGCCGAAATAGAATCCGGTAACGCTGACCCCGAGAACAATCTTCTGCGAAATGCCCCGCATACCTACCATCTGTTGTTGGAGGACGACTGGCAACGGCCATACTCCAAACAGCAAACTTACTTCCCATTGCACGCGCAACACGATGAAAAGTACTGGCCACCGGTAGCCCGCATCGATAATGTGCATGGTGACCGGCATTTAATATGTACGTGTCCGCCACTTAGCGCGTACACGGATGACGCGGCCTAATCAACACGATGAAGAATTCAAAGCCTCCCCACACAACCGCGGACGCACGCGGACGACACCGCGTAAAGATCGGGGAGAAGCTCCGTGGCGCCGAGAAAATGGCGCGCATCCCGGTCAAGATTGTGCCGACCGATCCTGCGCAGCGGCTACGTAAACCGCACTGGATTCGCGCCAAGTTTCCGGGTACGCCGGAAGTTGCGCGCCTGAAGAAGATTCTCCGCGAGAATCGCTTATACACGGTCTGTGAAGAGGCGAGTTGCCCGAACCTCGGCGAGTGCTTCGGCCATGGCACCGCAACCTTCATGATCATGGGTGACATATGCACACGGCGCTGCCCGTTTTGCGACGTCGCCCACGGTCGCCCGAATCCACTGGACACCCAGGAACCGGCCGCACTCGCGCGCACCGTCGCCGCCATGGGACTCAACTATGTAGTCATCACATCGGTGGATCGAGACGATTTGCGGGACGGTGGTGCGGCGCATTTTGTGGATTGCATCCGCGCCGTGCGCGACGCCTGCACCGGAATTCAAATCGAGATTTTGACGCCCGATTTTCGCGGACGCCTGGAACGGGCTGTGGAGATTCTTGGCGCCGCGCCGCCGGACGTATTCAACCATAATCTGGAAACCGTACCGCGGTTGTACCGCGAAGTTCGGCCCGGCGCCCAGTATGATCACTCCTTGGAACTACTGCACCGCTATAAGCAATTCCATAGCGAGACCGCCACCAAATCCGGTCTGATGCTCGGTCTCGGCGAAACATTCGATGAGGTCACTGCCGTTATGCACGATCTTCGCGATCACGGGGTGAATATGCTGACCCTCGGCCAATACCTGCAACCTAGCCGTCACCACCTGCCGGTGGTGCGCTACGTGCCCCCGGCGGAGTTCGATCAGTTGCGCGACCTCGGTCAGTCGATGGGCTTTGCCCACGTCGCTTCAGGGCCCATGGTCCGGTCTTCCTATCACGCCGATTTACAGGCCCAATCGGCGACCCAGACAGATAGTGTTTGCTTATAAATCAACGATATACAGAATCATCCACGCAAAATTGCTATGACATATCTATATGGATATGGTAACGTTTATATAACACTACCCGGCGACGAGGTTCTGGGATGAACAATTTGCGGCATAACCGTCTGGTCATTGTCGGTGTTGCATCGATTGTAGCTCTGTTTACTTTTCTTTATATTCATTCGACGAAGCCCGAGTCGATGAATCCCGGGCACACAGTGCAGCGGGTAGCCTCGGTCGTGGCGCCCTCCAATCGAATCGAATCACCCTTCGACGTGATGCAACCGTTCGTGCTCGATCCAAAGCTTGAACAGGCCATGGTGGCGAAAACGGCACGGACCATCGAACAACTCAGCGAAGAGTTGGCTGCTTTATTAAGAGAAAAACAATACGATTTGGTCAGGGAACGATTGATGCAAATGGCCGCCCAGGCGATTGCCGACAACGATAAGAATATGCTTGGCAACGCATTGTCGTTGCTCGGTCAGATCGCGATTGAGGAGCAAGATCTGGACACCGCGGAAGTTTATCTGTTGGAGTCGCTTGATGTTTATGAGCAGCAAGCAGACAAGGTCGGTTCCGCACAGGTTTTTATGCAACTCGGACGAGTGCATTTGCAATCACGTCAGTTGGCAAGGACTGCAGGGGATGCCTATGATCGACTACTTGTGGCCCGTTGGCAGCTAAGCCACGGGCAATACGCTTTAGCTGAACACAATCTCATAGGCATTATTGAAGATAACTTGTCGATCAATCGTTTCGGTGCGGCGGCCAGCGCGTACAGTTCGCTCGCTCGCGCGTACGCGCAATACGGTGCTACTTATAACGAACAACAGGCGGCACTAGAAGCGGCTCGACTATTCGCGGCGTCGGGGCAAATAGGGCGCGCTAAAGCGAACCTCGCGCATCTCGAACAATCTGGTGTCGAACGGTGGAGATTGAGCGAGGTCGAGACGGAAATTCATCAAAACTTCGCCGAGTTCCAAAACAGCGTCGAGCAGATTGAACGTGCTCGCGACTACCGCCAACTGTATAATCATTATCAATCCCAAGGCGACGAGCAACGCGCATGGAAGTTTAGAATACTTGCGAGTAAAACATTACGAAATGTGTCAAAACGCGCCATGTATCATCGTCAACCGGATGTGCTCGCGCTGTTATATGTTTCAAACGACGCCAAGGAACGCGCCAGGAACTATTTTGACACCGCCATGCAAACCTTTGATAGTAAAGGGTTGAAAGAGCTTTCATCCCAAACCAAACGTCTAAAGGACCAAATATTGTAGTTTTAGGCCTTGGGCCGGCACGAGAGCGCAATCTTAGAACGCGTCTAAATTGACTCGATGCGTCCTCCGGGGAGCGGCCGATTTTCCCGAATCGAGATAATATGGGCGAAAACTATGGTAACGACTGTGCCTTGAGGGGTATTATCCGCGTTAATACCGGTGCTTGAAGGTATTGGAGAGATCCATTATCGCCGAAATCGGTACAAAAAACTAAGGTGTTACATCTACCAAACTACGAGGAACCCAAATGAAACTTAGATCCACTATTACTCTGACCGGTGCGCTGCTCGCATTCGGCGTTACCGGTGCGCAAGCCGCCACGTTAGAGGATGTGCAGTCGCGTGGCGTCCTGAACTGCG
>CAXMMZ010000051.1:0-5094 GCA_964194565.1 Arenicellales bacterium | reverse complement strand
CGCGACGGTGCGCATGAGCGCGTAACGGAAGGATTGTTTACCTTTGTCGCGATCGATGCAGAAGGTCGGCCCACGCCGGTACCTCGGGATTGATTTCGGATTTTCTGGACGTGGGAACGCCGCAGCTATCAAATCTCATTGCGGGTGTCGCGGCTACGCCGTCGAGTAATACCAACACCTGGAACCCGGCCTTTTCCGGCGATTTGGACGTGCGCATCGCTCGCGACGGGGTCTGGCATTATCAGGGGTCGCCAATAAGGCGCTTGCCGTTAGTTAAACTGTTCGCGAACGTATTGCGGCGTGAGGACGACGGGCAATACTATTTAGTCACTCCGGTGGAGAAAATGCGTATCCAAGTCGAGCTGTTGGCGTTCCAGGCCGTGGAACTTCAAGTGTGTGGCACAGGGCGGTCACAGGTGCTCGAATTTCGTACCAATGTCGACGAAGTTATAATCGTGGATGCCGGGTATCGGATTGTTGTCAGCACCGATGAGGAGCGAAACCAACCGCTACCGATGGTGACGATGCGCGACGGCTTATCGGCGTTGCTCACGCGTCCGGTATATTACCAACTCGCGGCGTTGGCGGTCGCAGCCACGTCAGAGCACGACGCGGAATGTGGCGTTTGGAGTAGTGACGTGTGGTTTTCCTTAATGCAAGTCCGCAGTAACGAATTGGGTGCGGCCCATAACGAGACGGTAGTGAAATGACGGACATTCCTGCGCTCCGACGGATTCTCAGCGAGTGCCGGACCATTGCCATGGTGGGGTTGTCGGCGACTTGGTACCGGCCGAGTTATTTTGCCGCGAAGTATTTGCAAGAACACGGTTACCACGTCATTCCCGTGAACCCAAACCACGAGACGATCTTAGGCGAACGATGTTATCCGGATATCGACAGTATTTCGGAACCGATTGACGTTGTGGATGTATTTCAGCGTTCGGAGGCTGTACCGCCGTTTGCCGAGGCGGCGATTCGCCACCAAGCCAAGGTTCTGTGGATGCAATTGGGTGTGGTAAATGATGTCGCGGCGGAACGCGCCCGGCAGGCCGGAATTGAAGTGGTTATGGACCGGTGCATGAAAATCGAGCACGGGCGGTTATACGGAGGTTTGAATTTCCTCGGCGTAAATACCGGCATCGTGTCTTCGCAGCGGCCGCGATGGTTGCCATGAGCCGTGTCGACATTATTATCCAGTCGGTGAGAAACAGTTATGGCTGATCGTGAGTTTGGGTTTGAAACCTTGTGTCTGCACGCCGGCCACGTGCCGGATGCCGTGACTGCGTCGCGTGCCGTACCGATTTATCAAACAACCTCGTATGTATTCGATAGCGCCGACCATGCCGCCAGTCTGTTCAATCTGCAGACGTTCGGCAATACGTATTCGCGCTTTATGAATCCCACCAACGCGGTGTTCGAGGAACGCATGGCCGCGTTGGAAGGTGGGCGCGCCGCGGTCGCGGTCGGCTCCGGCACGGCGGCGCAGATGGTCGCGCTATTGACGTTGTTGGAGGCCGGTGACGAGATCGTATCGGCGAGCACGTTATACGGTGGCACCTACTCGCAATTTGATGTGAGTTTTCGCCGCTTCGGTATCGATACCAAGTTTGTCGATCCCGACGATCCGGAGAATTTTCGTCGTGCCATCACCGATAAAACCAGAGTCATCTACGCGGAAACGATCGGCAATCCGGTTAGCAATGTGCTGGATATCGAAGCGGTCGGAGCGATCGCGAAGGACGCGGGAATTCCATTGATGATGGATAACACATTCGCGACGCCGTACTTGTGCCGGCCATTCGACTATGGCGCCGATATCGTTGTGCATTCGGCTACCAAATTTATTGGCGGGCACGGCACGTCAATCGGTGGGGTGTTGGTTGAATCCGGCAGGTTCCCCTGGGACAACGGCAAGTTCCCGGCCATGATGGAGCCGTCCAAGGGTTACCACGGCATTCGTTTCTACGAAACGTTTGGCGATTTCGGGTTTAGCACGAAGGCGCGTTTCGAAACCGTACGCACGATGGGGCCGACGCTGAGCCCATTCAACGCGTTTTTATTTTTGCAGGGCCTTGAAACATTGCCTATGCGCATGGACCGGCACTGCGCCAATGCCCAAAAGGTCGCTGAGTTTCTCGATAGCCACGAAGCCGTGTCGTGGGTCAAATTCCCCGGGTTGCCGGGCAACCCATATCACGACCTGGCAAAAAAATACCTGCCTCGAGGCGCGGGATCGGTCTTCACGTTTGGCGTTAAAGGTGGCAACGACGCGGGGGTGAAATTCATTGAAGGGGTGCAATTCTTGAGCCATCTCGCCAATGTCGGTGATGCCAAATCCCTGATCATTCACCCAGCCTCCACGACCCATCGTCAATTGTCGGAACAAGAACAACTGTCGGCCGGTGTGACTCCCGACATGGTTCGGATCTCCGTCGGCTTGGAAACGTTAGACGATATCCTCTGGGACATCGATCAGGCGCTCGCTAAATTACAGAGCAAATAGCCGCGTCGTCCGGGCGATACCTATGGGCTGTTGCCATTACTACGAATTTACCGACGTCGGCGAACGTGTGTTCGCAGTCGATGCGGCGTCGATTAGGTTCGGTCCTGGGGTCTTGGTCGAGTTGGTGGACGACGTGCGAGCGTTGGGTATGACGCGGGTCGCCGTATTCACCGAAACTAACCTCCGAGCGGTCGAGCCCATCGCTGATGCGATCGATGCGCTGCAACGCAGTGGCCTCGTGATAGAGATCTATGACGAAGTCAAGGTCGAGCCTACAGATCGTTCGTTTCTCGCCGCTTCCAATTTCGCCAAACAAGGACGGTTCGACGGTTTTGTGTCGCTTGGCGGAGGCTCGGTGATCGACACCTGTAAAGCCGCGAATCTGTACAGCAGCTATCCTGCCGAGTTCCTCGATTACGTGAATCCACCGATCGGAGCAGGCCAGGCGGTGCCGGGCCCACTGAAGCCACATATCGCGTGTCCGACGACCTGCGGTACCGGCAGTGAATCCACCGGTATTGCGGTGTTCGATTTACTGTCAATGCAGGTCAAGACCGGCATCGCGTCACGCGCGTTGCGACCGACGCGGGCGCTGATCGATCCGTTGTGCACTTACAGTTTACCGCCGGCGGTCGTAGCGGCAAGCGGTTTCGATGTATTGAGTCACGCCTTGGAATCGTATACCGCGCGGCCCTACACGGCGCGGCCGCAGCCCGATACCCCCGAGCAACGGCCGATGAGCCAGGGCGCGAATCCATTCAGTGATATCGGTTGCCGGCGTGCATTGGAGTTGACTGGTGATTACTTGGTGCGTGCGGTCGCCGACGTTGCGGACCGTGAGGCCCGCGAGCAGATGATGTTGGCGGCCACGTTGGCAGGGATCGCGTTCGGTAACAGCGGTGTGCATATTCCGCACGGTATGTCCTACTCGGTGGCGGGATTGGTGCGGGATTTTTACCCGGACGGATATCCGCAGCACGAACCGATGTGCCCGCACGGTATGTCGGTCATAGTCAATGCACCGTCGGCGTTTCGGTTTACCGCCCCGGCCTGCCCGCAGCGGCATTTGCAAGGCGCGCGGCTGCTCGGAGCGGACACTCGCGGTGCCGGAGAGGACAATGCGGGTGAAGTTCTTGCGAGCCGGTTGATCGAGATGATGCGGGTCACCGCCATGCCCAATGGCGTGGCGGGCGTCGGATATGACCAAGACGACGTCCCGGCTTTGGCGAGCGGCGCGTTTTCGCAGCAACGCCTGCTCGGTAATGCACCGAACGCCGTGAGCGAATCCGACCTGCAATCGATATACCGGCAAGCGTTGCACTATTGGTGAGTAGGCCCCGAGAAATGGCGGCGTGGAGGACGCAGCGTGCGCATCATTGATGCATCGGCCCGCAGTTGGGATGCGGCGGCCGCGGGATTCCGATGGAACGTTCCCGAATACTTCAATATCGCGCATGCGGTGTGTGAAAAGCATACCGATCGACGCAACCGGATCGCACTGTATTACGAAAATGAGCGCGGCGATAAGGCCACCTATACCTTCGGTGACATCAAGCGCTTATCAGACCGCTTTGCGAATGCATTGCGCGGGCTACACATCGAACGCGGCGACCGGGTGGCCATTATTCTATCGCAGCGACCCGAGACCGCAATTGCGCACATGGCGATTTATAAAATTGGCGCAATCGCGTTGCCGTTATCGATATTGTTTGGATCGGATGCCATCGAGTACCGATTGCGCGATAGTAGTGCGAAGCTGGTAATTACCGACCGCACGCATCGTGATCGAGTGGGCTCACTCATTGCAGATATTCCCGAACTCAATACCGTCATCGATTGCGATGCCGAGGACGCCGCCGGTTTTTGGGGGTTGCTGGATCGTGGGTCCGAGAACGCGTATGTGGTCGATACCCGGGCTGATGACCCGGCGCTGCTGATCTACACCTCGGGCACCACCGGCCCGCCAAAGGGCGCGTTAGTGGCGCATCGCTGCTTGTACGGAAACCTCACTGGGTTCGAGTTGTCCCAAAACCTGTTTCCACAACTCGACGATTTGTTCTGGACACCCGCGGACTGGGCATGGACCGGCGGATTGATCGATGGACTGTTGCCGTCGTGGTACTACGGCGTCCCCATCGTTGGCTACGAAGGCGGTAAGTTCGACCCGGAATTCGCTTGCGATTTGATGTCGCGCTACCGAGTCCGCAACGCGTTTATCCCGCCCACCGCGTTAAAGATGATTCGCCAGGTCGATCGGATTCGCGAACGCTATGAAGTCCGCCTGCATTCGGTGATGTCGGCCGGGGAGACGCTCGGCGCGGAGTTGTATCAATGGGGGCGCGACGTCCTGGACCTTGAAATCAACGAAATGTGGGGGCAGTCGGAAGCGAACTACCTAGTCGGTAATTGTTCGGCCCTCATGGAGGTACAACCGGGCTCGATGGGTAAGGCCTATCCAGGGCATCGCGTCGAACCCGTGGATAGCGAAGGGCAGGTGTTGGCGGACGGTGAGGTAGGCGAACTCGCGGCGTATCGTTCAGGCGACCCGGTGTTGTTTTTGGGTTACTGGAATAACGATGCCGCCACCAAGG
>CAXMMZ010000050.1:0-3887 GCA_964194565.1 Arenicellales bacterium | reverse complement strand
CTGTCGAAATTCTCCGCATGGGTCGAGAATGGTCAGGTGCTCGTCGACGAAGACGAAATCCTGGCCTGGGAACGCGCCCATCCGCAACCCTACAACCGTAGCTCCTACCAAGGTGCTTACCAGGATCCGCACGGTGCGGCCGAAGAGCCCTATGTCAAACTCATTCGACAACTCGCTAACGACGGTTTGTCAAAAACCGGCCACCACGGCCCGACTTCGGCGATGGGCGTACCTCGCCAGCAGTTGCCGGACTGGGACGATTTGCAGTTCGTCGTCGCACAGTTACACAAATTGCCGTTGCTGGATGACGAAGACGTAGGTACGGACCTTATCATCGGCCCGCGTGCGGCCAAGCCGTTGCATTTAAAGATCCCGCTATTCGTATCGGACATGAGCTTCGGAGCGCTGTCGGAAGAGGCCAAGGTCGCGTTGGCGAGCGGCGCGGAGCTGGCCGGAACGGCAATATGTTCGGGCGAGGGCGGCATGCTGCCGGAGGAACAAGCCGCTAACAGTCGTTATTTCTACGAGTTGGCATCGGCCCGTTTCGGATTCAGTTGGGACAAAATCGATAAGGTGCAGGCATTCCACTTCAAAGGTGGTCAGGGCGCAAAAACCGGTACGGGTGGGCATCTGCCAGGCGTGAAGGTGCAAGGGAAAATAGCAGAGGTCCGTGGCCTTAAAGTGGGTCAAGCTGCGATTTCTCCACCGCGTTTTCCGGACTGGAATTCGCTGGATCAGTTCAAGGAGTTCGCGGAGCAAGTGCGCGAACGTACCGGCGGTATTCCGATCGGTTACAAGCTATCGGCCCAGAATATTGAAAAAGACATCGACGCGGCGCTTGAAATTGGCGTTGACTACATTATCCTCGACGGTCGTGGCGGTGGCACGGGCGCTGCGCCGCTGATATTTCGTGACAACATTTCGGTGCCGACGATTCCCGCCGTGGCGCGCGCACGCCGGCATTTGGACGCTAATGGTGCGGGTGACGTGACGTTAATCGCGACCGGCGGATTACGGATTGCGGCTGATTTCGCCAAAGCGATGGCGCTCGGTGCGGACGGTGTAGCGCTGTCGAACTCGGCTCTGCAAGCGATCGGTTGCCTCGGCATGCGCGCGTGCCACACCAACAATTGCCCGGTGGGTATCGCCACGCAAAACCCGGGGCTGCGTTCGCGATTGATTGTGGATCAGGCCGCTCAGCGTTTGGCGCGTTTTTTCGATGCTTCCGTGCAACTCATGTCGCTATTGTCGCGCGCCTGCGGCCATCACCATCTAAACGATTTTAATCCCGATGACCTCACGACCTTTAACCGGGATATGGCGTATTTGACCGCGGTCAAATACGCCGGTGCCGTGCCGCTTTAACGAAGCAGGTAACGCTGCGGCGCCGTAGGCTAGAGGCGAAGCCGAAAGCCGGCGAATTATCACGTCCTCCCCGCAACTAAAACGCCGGTTTTCGCTTTTGCTCAAACCGGCCTACGGTGTTGCCGAAAGCCAGCGTCCGCAATAATCATGTCCGCAGCCTTCTCCGCGATCATGATGGTGGGGGCATTGGTATTTCCGGAGGTAATTTCCGGCATAATCGAGGCATCCACCACGCGCAGGTTCGACATTCGGTGGACGCGTAACCGGGCGTCCACGACGGCGCTATCGTCATGACCCATCTTACAGGTGCCGACAGGATGATAAATGGTTTGGCTGAATTGACGGGCCGCCTCCAACAGTTCGTCGTTGCTTTGATATTTTTTGCCGGGGACAAATTCATCAATGATGTGTGGTGCGAGTGGCGATGCGGCTGCGATGCGGCGCGCGACTTTCACGCCGTTCACCGCGGTACGGCAATCCAATTCGGTGGACAAATAATTCGGCTGAATTTCTGGGTAGGTCGCGATATCGGTCGAGCGAATGCGTACATAGCCGCGACTCTGTGGCCGTAATTGACATACCGATGACGTGAATGCGGAAAATTTGTGGGCGCCGTCACCGGGTTTGTCGGCGCTCAACGGTTGCATATGAAATTGAATATCGGGCCGCGGCTGGGCCTCGTCGGAGCGGGTAAAGATCACGACCTGGCTCGCCGCCAGGGTCATCGGGCCGGTGCGGAAAAGCAGATACTGAATGCCAATCCGAATCTTGTTGCAGGGATTATTGACTTCGTCGTTCAGAGTTCGCAGCCGCGTTTTGTGTACCAATCGAACCTGCAAATGGTCCTGCAGATTTTCACCGACACCGGGCAGGTGGTGTACGACCGGTATCTCGAATCGTTGTAGCAAGGCCCCGTCGCCGACCCCCGAACACTGCAGCACCTGAGGCGAGCCGATTGCACCCGCGGCCAATATGACCTCGCCGCGGCAAGCGGCACGTTTGACCAGACCTCGTTGCCGGTATTCGACGGCAACCGCGCGCCGCTTCTCAAACACGACATGCCCCGCTTGCGCGTTGACCTGCACATCCAGGTTCTCGCGGCGACGGATCGGTTTTAAAAAACCCGTGGCCGTGCTCCAGCGAAATCCTTGATAGGCGGTCTGCTGGAAATAACCGACGCCTTCTTGTTCGGCGCCGTTGCAATCGGAGTTCGGTGGGATGCCGATCTCGAGCGCCGCCTCGATAAAACGATCGGCGATTTCCCGACGTAGGCGCAAATCGGAGACTTTTAATGGGCCACCGACGCCGTGATAGGCATTAGCACCGTGCTCTTGATCCTCGGATTTTATGAAATACGGCAAAACGTCCTCGTACCCCCAACCGGGATTGCCGAGGTCGCGCCAGCGATCGTAGTCGGCACGGTGCCCGCGCACATAGAGCAGGCCGTTGAGCGAGCTTGAGCCTCCGAGCACCTTGCCACGGGGCCATTGCAACTGGCGGTTGTTAATGCCGGGATCGGGCTCAGTGCGATAACACCAGTCGGTGCTCGGGTTATGCATGGTTTTGAAATAACCGACCGGGATATGAATCCACGGGTTGTAATCGCGGCCGCCGGCTTCGAGCAACAGCACGCGGTGCGCCGGGTCGGCGGATAACCGGTTGGCCAGCACGCAGCCCGCGGAGCCGACGCCGATCACGATATAGTCGAAGATTTCCTGCAATTTTCGCGGCGCTCGGTAGGTTGATATCGACCTACGCTATTTGCACCATCCTGATGGCGTGTCGTTGAATCGGGAGTGTATAGAGAACCCGTGATGAATTCATGGGTGGGCGCGCTTTGTACGTCGTCAAAATGATTTGAAACTTTTGAAATCATACTGGCGCCGACAGATAGAACACACGCTAAATTATCACTGCTTACTGCTTACTGCTTACTGCTTACTGTTTCGGTCTTATCTGTTTTAAAAACTCCCATAAAGGCACAGCGGTCAAACCACCTACCACACCCGAAACATAATCAGGCAAGCCAAAACCAAATGCTAACCGCCAAAGAAAACCAACTATCAGGCCTACAACAATCATTGCGATAAACGTTATGAGAGATCTCTGCCAAAATGGCAAAGTGGCACTTTCCATCTGTATATCCTCACCAGTCAAAGAAATATAGTTTGATTAACGAAGAGTATATGCAGTATTAAGGCCCTTTTCTATTAGGTCCTTGTTTATTGAGCAGCCTTTCACCGCAGATTTATAACCTGATCACTGCGAAATCTGACCAAACCCCGCCCGCTCGCCTGATTACTTCACTGCTTCACTTCCATTAGCGGCTAAACGATTGGAAGCAGTCATTCAACTCCGCGTACACAACCGGCCGCAACGTGTTGCGATCTCAACCGATCGACGCAACACATGCGTTAAATCGTTCAGCCGGTGTTTCATAGTCTAACGTCTTTCTCGGCCTCTCATTCGCGGAGATCGACGGCACCCCGCGGGGTCTAGACATGTCACTTTACGATTAAACG
>CAXMMZ010000049.1:0-9086 GCA_964194565.1 Arenicellales bacterium | reverse complement strand
CGTGTAGGTGTTGTGCGCCCCGCGGGCGCGATCCTCAATCCAGATTATTATTCTCCGCATCGTCGTTGTCGCGGCGGTTCAACTACTTCCGTAACGTGTTATTCCGAGATCTTCCGCAAGCTGACCGATCGGCTTGACTTTGTATCTAAGAACAGGGTTTATCATCACCCTATGAATATGTTAACTCGAGGGCAGTTGGCCAGGCTGTGCGTTGCCGATTGCTCAATTATTCACGCGTTGGCCTGCGAATTGCCGATGGCCATGCCTGGCACGAACCGCAGCGACGACAACCATCTCCCCTCCTCAGCACGACGCCGTGGTTGACCCATCGGTGCTGAAGCGTCACGGTCTGAGCGACGGTGCCGTCGTGACAGATCCGGTTTGTGGTATGAAGGTGGAACCGGCGACCGCCGTTTACACCAATCATGCGGGGCGTACCTACTATTTTTGTTGCCAACGATGTCGGAGTAACTTTATTGCGGATCCCGACGCGTACCGGCATGCCAAGCCGGCACCACCGACTATAGCGGACGGTCCTCCCGGTTTGTACATCTGTCCGATGTGTCCGGGTATCGAAAGCGATAAAGCCGACGTTTGTTCGAAGTGCGGTATGGCGCTTGAGCCGAGCGTGATGCCGCTCGCCGCCGTCACGACGCAGTACATCTGCCCAATGCACCCAAAGGTGTTAAGCGACGCGCCGGGTAGTTGCCCAGAATGCGGCATGGCATTGGAACCAGTCACGATCAGCGCAACCGAACCGGAAAACCCAGAGTTACGCGATATGACCAGGCGCTTCTGGATGAGTCTGATGCTCGCGTTGCCACTGATGGTCATCGCGATGGGTGGGTTATTGCCGGGTGAGCCGCTCGCTCAGATCGCCTCGGCACGCACCTGGAGTCGCTGGGAATGGGTGCTCGCCACTCCTGTCGTGTTATGGGGCGGCTGGCCGTTTTTTGTCCGCGGCTGGCAATCGGTCATGAACCGCCACCTGAATATGTTCACATTAATCGCGCTCGGCACCGGCGTGGCTTATTTGTACAGCCTGGTTGCGACGTTAGTGCCGGACCTCTTCCCAAAGTCATTTCGAGGCGCCGACGGTCAGGTGGGCGTGTATTTTGAAGCCGCGGCAGTCATCGTGACCCTGGTGTTATTGGGCCAAGTTTTGGAGCTGCGGGCGCGCAGTCAAACCGGGAACGCGATTAAGGCGTTGCTGGGATTGGCGCCAAGCACCGCCCGGCGGATAAACGCCGATGGCACCGAGGACGATGTGGCGCTGGATAAAGTGCACGTACAAGATCGACTGCGGGTACGTCCTGGGGAAAAGGTGCCGGTTGATGCGCAGGTGATCGACGGTGTGTCCAGTCTGGACGAGTCTATGGTAACCGGTGAGTCGATTCCGGTGCAGAAAGGGCCCGGTGACTACGTTATCGGCGCATCCGTTAATGGAACCGGCTCGCTGATCGTCGAGGCGCAACGAGTCGGCACCGATACTCTTTTGGCGCGAATCGTGCAGATGGTCGCCGATGCGCAGCGTAGCCGGGCGCCGATCCAAAAGCTCGCTGATCTGGTTGCCGGATATTTCGTTCCGGTGGTCATGTTAGTGGCCGTCATCACGTTTGTGGTCTGGGCGATTTGGGGTCCGGCGCCAACGATGGCTTATGCTTTGGTAAACGCAGTGGCGGTATTGATTATTGCGTGTCCGTGCGCACTCGGCTTGGCGACTCCTATGTCCATTATGGTGGCAACCGGGCGCGGTGCCGCGGCCGGCGTGTTGTTCAAAAACGCAGAGGCCATCGAAATTTTGCGAGAAATCCAGACCCTGGTGGTGGACAAGACCGGCACGCTGACCGAAGGTAAACCCACCCTCACAACGCTGTTGCCGGTTGCGGGTTTCGATGAGTTGCAACTACTACGTTTGGCCGCGACGTTGGAACGTGGCAGCGAACACCCGCTGGCGGCCGCCATCGTCGATGCCGCGAATGCGCGCGGAGTGGAATTGGGACAGGTCACGGCGTTTGACTCGAAAACTGGCATGGGTATCATCGGCGAAGTCGACGGACACCCGGTCGCACTCGGCAACCACCAACTCATGGGCGAACTCAGTATCGACTTCGGAACATTGCTTGAACAGGGGGAAGTGCTCCGGGCTCAGGGTCAAACCGTGATGTTTGTCGCGGTCGCGGGCCGAGCCGTCGGCATAGTCGGAGTATCCGATCCAATTAAGGCGACTACCGCGTCCGCGATCAAAGCCTTGCAGGCCGAAGGCCTCCACGTTGTGATGTTGACCGGTGATAGCGAGACAACGGCACGGGCCGTAGGTGCAAAGCTCGGGATCGACGAAATCGTTGCCGGGGTGCTGCCGGATCAGAAAGCCGCGCAGATTCAGAGACTCCAGGATATGGGCCAAAAAGTCGGAATGGCGGGTGACGGTATTAACGACGCGCCGGCCTTGGCGCAGGCGCATGTCGGTATCGCAATGGGTACCGGTACCGATGTTGCGATGGAAAGTGCCGCAGTGACATTGGTAAAAGGCGATCTTTTGGGGATCGTTCGCGCGCGCCGTCTCAGCCGGGCGACAATGCGCAATATTCGCCAGAACTTGTTGTTTGCGTTTTTGTATAACAGTCTCGGGGTTCCTGTTGCGGCTGGCGTGTTGTATCCATTGTTTGGCATTTTACTGAGTCCGATGATTGCCGCCGCGGCGATGAGTCTAAGCTCGGTGTCGGTGGTATTTAATGCGCTACGATTGAATCGGACGCCGTTGTAGGCGGCGAGAATCCCCGATTTTCGAATACCAGAAGTGGCGATAGTGAACTCCGAATGGGCCGTGGAGTCTGTTTTATGAGAGATGTGTGGCCGCGATGGGCGCGGTTTGTCACGGTATTGATTCTGCCGATCTATATCAGTCTGGTGTCGGTGACGGCGGCGGCAGAAAGATTCGCTCTCGACGGTGCATTTCAACAAGGTGGTTTGTTGCAAGGTCAGGCGCCAGCCGGTTCGGTAGTCGGCGTCGACGGCCACTCGGTGCGTGTATCGCCGACGGGAATCTTCCTGATTGGTTTCGACCGCGACGCACCACCCACGGCCGAACTCACGATTCGTTATCCCGACGGATTACAAGAGCAGCGCATTCTTGCAATCCAGCAGCGCCAATACGATATTCAGCGAGTTAATGGGTTGCCGCCGAAAAAAGTGACTCCCAGTGCGGAGCACTTGGCGCGTATTAAACGTGAACGGGAGTTGGTAAAGGCTGCGCGCAGTCGTGACGACGCGCGTATGGATTTCGCGCCCGGGTTCAGCTGGCCGCTGGTGGGCCGTATCAGCGGCGTGTACGGAAGCCAGCGGATATTAAATGGCAAGCCACGCCAGCCGCACTTTGGGGTGGACGTGGCGGCACCGGTTGGGACTCGGGTGGTCGCCCCGGCCGGCGGTATCGTGACGCTGGCCTACCCTGACATGTATTTTTCGGGAGGCACGTTGATAATAGATCACGGCCACGGACTGAGTTCCGCCTTCTTGCACCTGCATAAAATACTGGTAGCCAAGGGTCAACGTGTCGAGCGCGGCCAGGAGATCGCGGAGGTCGGGGCAACGGGACGCGTCACCGGCCCGCATCTCGATTGGCGAATCAACCTTTTCAATACGCGCATCGATCCACAATTGGCGGTGGGGCCGATGCGGTAGCTGCGAAGCCGAACATCGGTTGGCGGACTAACCGGGTCAGAGATTCCTTAATTTACTCGTTGGTATCCCCCTACCACTCCATTTGGGGCAAGCACCAATTGCCATAGTTGCAGATCGCGGGCGCGAAACGCGCCGGCGCATAGCAGCAGGTAATATTTCCACATTCGATAGAATCGATCGTCGAATTGATCGCGGAGCGATTCCCATGTGCCCTCGAAGTTGTCGAACCACGCCATCAACGTAGGATCATAATACGAACCAAAATTGTGCACATCCTCAATAATGAATCTTGATTCGCACGCCTTGGTGATTTGTTGCAAGGTTGGCAAATCGCCATTCGGGAAAATATAGTGGTCAATCCACGGATCCGTAGCGGTATCGGCTCGATTCTTACCTATAGTGTGCAATAGAAGCAGTCCGGACTCCTTCAGGCATCGGCGTGCGGCCTGCATATAAGTCTCGAAATTTTTTCGTCCGACGTGCTCAAACATACCGATCGAAACTATTCGGTCAAATTTCTCGTCAATATTGCGGTAATCGGCGACATGAATTTTTACCGGCAGACCGGAACAGCGCTGCACTGCGAGACCCGCTTGTTCGCGCGAAATTGTTACGCCCACCACCTCGACGCCATAGTGTTCGGCCGCAAACTTTGCGAAGCCACCCCATCCGCAGCCGATATCGAGCACACGGTGTCCGGGCTTGAGGTCGATTTTGCGGCAAACAAGTTCTAACTTTGCCTGTTGGGCCTGCTCCAATGTTTGCGCGGTCTTCCAGTAGCCACAGGAGTAACACATGTAGGAGTCCAGCATGCATCGATAGAGATTATTGCCAATATCGTAGTGTCGGAGTCCAACTTCAAAGGACCGCGATGGGGTTTGCAAATTACGAAGGCGAACTCGTGCCAATTGAATCAGGCCTTTTACCGTCTTAATTCGGTCTTCGAGTCCGGCCCGCAGCACGCGTTCGAAAAACTCGTCTAGCCGGGATACATCCCACCAGCCCTCGACATAGGTTTCGCCAAGTGCCAGCGATCCCCGAGCAAAAAATCGCTGAAACAGCGCGTCGTTATGTACTTGCAGGTCCCAAGGCCGACGGCCGTTTATTTTAACGTCCGCGTCTTCCAACAGATCCTGGGTGAATCGGAATAAGTCTGCCATCGTAAACAGTCCGCTGTGTTGAACGCTTTCCGGCGGTCGCCCTGCTCAATCCATCGGGTACGCTATCCCGATGCCACCGATGCCACAATAACCGCCGGGGTTTTTAGCGAGATATTGTTGGTGATAATCCTCGGCGTAATAGAACGTGGGCGCGTCGATAATTTCGGTGGTGATTGAGCCCACTCCTGCAGCCGAAAGGTTTTTTTGGTAGGCATCGCGTGAGCCGATCGCTTCTGCGTGTTGCTGGGCGTTAGCAGTGTAAATGCCAGATCGGTACTGCGCGCCGACATCGTTGCCTTGGCGCATACCTTGCGTCGGGTCATGGGATTCCCAAAAGATTCGAAGCAATTCGGAATAGGTAACCTGCGCCGGATTGAATACCACCAGCACGACTTCGCTGTGACCGGATTGCCCTGAACAAATCTCTTGGTAGGTCGGATTGGAGGTCTGTCCGCCGGCATAACCGACGGCCGTCGAATAGACGCCGGGCGTGTCCCAAAACATTCGCTCCGCGCCCCAAAAACAACCCATGCCGAACACAGCGGTCTGCATGTTTTCCGGGAACGGCGCGTGCAGAGGGTTACCGTTCACGTAGTGGGTGGCGGAGACGGGCATCGCCTGATCGCGGCCCGGCAGAGCGTTGTCCGGGTTTGGCATCTGAGTTTTCTTGGCAAATCCAAACATCGATACACCTCACTCGTTGTCGGTAAACTACGGTACTCAGAATTGCGGCTCACGGGGCGATGCCACCGTGCCGCGATACGCTGCGCCCGTTTCGTCGGCACCGTGCCAGCGCCTAGGTGTATAAGTTTGCCTCAATTTTTGTTCGTAACTCAAGCCGCAATGTATTCGTACTCGTAAATTACTGAATATGTGAGAAAATCGCCGAAATCCCCGGGCCACAGTGGCGTCGTGGTGGGGACAGTATTGAATCCGGGCGGTTCTGATGGGCTACCCACCACGCGCAAACGTAAGGCGCCATAACACTATGCTACAACATGCTGATTCCTATTATGCCGCGACCGCGGTCGGTGCTCGGAGCTGGCGATCGTTAACAGAAAGCCTACGCTGCGACGTGTGTGTCGTCGGTGGCGGATTCACCGGGTTGTCCGCAGCACTACATTTGGCGGAACGGGATTACGACGTGGTATTGCTGGAAGCCGAGTGCATTGCGTGGGGGGCGTCGGGCCGCAATGGCGGACAATTGGGTAGCGGCCAACGCAAGGATCAGGTGTGGTTGGAGACGCGCTTGGGTGTCGGCGTCGCAAGGCAGCTTTGGGATCTTGCCGAAGAGGCAAAACAGACTGTACGGGATCGTATTGCGCGGCACGGCATCGCGTGCGATTTGAAGCCGGGAATTTTACATGCCGGGCACAGTCCGGTGGCCGCTGACAATTTCGCAAAAGCCGCGGATAATCTGCGCCAGAACTACCAGTACGAGCAAATTCGATCCATCGACAAGGCAGAGATCGGCGAAATGCTCGGTACCGACCGATATTTTGGTGGCAATCTTGACGCTGGGGCGGGCCACCTGCACCCGATGAACTACGCGCTGGGGCTCGCGCGCGCGGCCGCCGCCGCTGGTGTGCGGATGTTTGAGGGCTCGCGAGTTACGGATTACGATCGGCGCGAGCCCACCACCCTGCGTACCGCTACGGCCAGTGTCACCGCGAATTATGTCGTGCTGGCATGCAACGGCTATCTCGAAACTCTGGAGCCGCGCGTGGCCGGGCGTATTATGCCCATCAATAATTTTATCCTAGCCACCGAACCGCTGGGCTCCGCGCGCGCTAAAACGTTAATTCGTGATGACGTCGCGGTGGCAGATTCGAAATTCGTCATCGACTATTATCGGTTGTCGGCCGACCGGCGACTGCTATTTGGCGGGGGTGAAAACTACACCCGGCAGTTTCCTCGTGACGTAAAAAATTTTGTGCGCAAGTACATGCTAAACGTCTATCCGGAACTCGCGGATGTGGGTATCGATTATGCGTGGGGTGGCACATTGGCCGTGATGTTACGGCGCCTACCGCATTTTGGGCGGCTCGAGCCGAATGTCTATTTTGCACAAGGATTCTCGGGGCAAGGTGTGGCGCTAACGTCACTAGCGGGAAAACTGATCGCGGAGGCAGTGGCCGGCACTGCGGAACGATTTGATCTCTTCGCAAATTTACCGAGTCCGGCATTTCCCGGTGGCACACTGCTGCGCTGGCCGGGGTTGGTATTGGGGATGTTTTATTATTCGTTGCGCGACCGTTTCTAATTGACGTTGACAAGTAAGCGCGGCGAACTCGAAGTCGGCGAAAGAAAAGCTGGATAGAGGCGGTGTTGGGGTGGTTTCATTTTGCCTCGGCGGTCCCCGGGCTGCGCTCGAAATCGAGCGTTGTTTGCGTCTGCCGGTCGTACACTAACGATGTGATTCGCGTCATGCGCTGGCATGCAGTCGGTGGTCGTAGCGCGAGCCAGTATCCACCAAGTGGATCACCTGGTGCTCCTGCAACGGCTCACGATCAAAGTGCGCGTGCCGTTTCGATTGCGGGAAGGCGCGAACATCGACGAGTGTCTCGATCCCGGCGCTGTCCAACACGGCTATCAACTCGTGGACAGAACGATTACTGTGACCGACCGTATATATCGTGACTGCGCTACTCACTTTCCAGTATGGCGCGCATTTCACCAAAGCGAGCCCGTTCGGCGGCATCAAGCGTCGGGTACTTGAGATTGAGCGATTTGAGGGTGCACGCCAAGATCTCGGCGACGCAAATCCGCATATAGGATTTATTGTCCGCAGGAATCGCGTACCAGGGTGCCCAGGATCGGGAGGTCGCGGCCAGGGCGGATTCGTAGGCTTTCATATACTGCGGCCAGTAGCCACGCTCGCGCACGTCAGACGAGGAAAACTTCCAGTGTTTCTCGGGTTCGTTTAGTCGTTCCAAGAAGCGCTTCTTCTGTTCGCGCTTCGACACATTCAGCCAAAACTTGAGAATAACCGTGCCATTTTGTGCCAAGTGTTTTTCGTGTTCGCGGATCGACGCGTATCGATGGCGCCAAATCGAGCGGCGGTTTACGCCTTTTGGCAGGCGTTGTGCGTCTAGGAATTCCGGATGAACCTTAACGACTAATACCTCTTCGTAGTAGCTACGATTGAATATCCCAATCCGCCCCCGTTCCGGCAACCGCCGTGCGGTACGCCATAGAAAATCGTGATCGAGTTCCTCCGCGGAGGGTGATTTAAACGAAAATATTTGGCATCCAGCGGGATTGACACCGCTCATGACCGCGCGAATCGTGCCGTCCTTGCCAGCGGCATCCATCGCCTGAAATACCATCAATAGAGCACGTTTATCGTGCGCATAGAATATCCGCTGTAACTCGCTGATCTCGTCTATTAAGCTATTCAGTTGCTGTTTAAGTCGCTTTTTACCCGGGGCATCTTGCGGCGCGCGCGTTGGCATGGCGGAACTCTTGAACGTGCCATCAAATGGCACAAGATAACGGCTTTTCGTGGCGGTGAACACGGCACTCTCCATAATGTGTATTGTCGCTAGCTTATCGCAGTGTTGGGTATCGAGACAGTGGCCAGGCGGGTCATCCCACTGAGGTGTTGAATAAATCGGTAGGCAGTCAGAAAACCAAAACTCTATCTAGCTTGCTACAGCTTAAGCCGTCGGTTTGCGTGACACGACTGTCCTTATCCTACCTATCCCCCGAAAACTGTGGTTAAATTTACATACCGGGCCATCGGCAGGTGTTAAAGAACGGTGCTAAGACACAAGTAAATAGGGGGGAATCCACAGCCAACATGCGCCACTACTGGCCTAGCATTGGCGCCGGGATTTTATGCCTGGCATTCACGATAACTGGCCACGCGTCGGCACGGGTCGCACTGGTCATTGGAAATGGCGCTTATACCGATTTGCCACCACTACGCAATCCGGTGAACGATGCCGAAGACATCGCTGCCATGCTGGAAACTAAGGACTTTGATGTCACGCTGCGAATAAACCAGAGCCACCGGCAAATGCTCGATGAGATTGCACGGTTTGACGCAAAACTACGCCAGGGAGAAGTTGGCTTGTTTTACTTTGCCGGTCACGGGGTGCAGGTAAATGGCGTCAATTATTTGATCCCGGTAGGGGCCAATATCAAACGCGATTATCTCATCCCGGCCGAGGCGGTGTCGGCCAATTCGGTATTAGGTGCCATGGAGAGCGCGGCCAACGAGTTCAACATCGTTATTCT
>CAXMMZ010000048.1:0-41063 GCA_964194565.1 Arenicellales bacterium | reverse complement strand
GAAGACGCCGCTGTCCAGCGGGTCCGCGGTGCGATCTACGACCCCTTCGAGTATCTCGCGTTGCGCCATAAACACGGCAAACTGAATTCGGCGTTTTCGAAGTCGCTAGGCCGGGTCGCTTATCACGTGGCGTGTCATCAGCGCGTTCAAAATATCGGATTAAAAACCCGTGATATTCTGTCTCTGGTGCCGGATACGACGGTCGAGGTTATCGAGCGGTGTTCGGGCCACGACGGCACCTACGCGGTGAAGCGGGAATATCACGAAATCTCAATGAAAATCGCACGCCCGGTCGTGAACAAAGTCAAGCAAGCCAAAGCAGACCATTACACGAGCGACTGCGCGATGGCGGCCGAGCAAATCGCGAACCGTTTGGACGATGGTAGTTTTCCGGAACACCCCATGACGTTGCTTAAAATAGCCTACGGACTGTAATTCGGTCGGCACGCCACAAGTGTGGGAAAGGATATAATGATGGACAAATTGTGCCGTGAAGATTTGTATTCCCTCGAACAGTATGCCGACGTTCGCAGCGAGTTTCGGAGCCGGGTTATGGCCCATAAGCAGCGACGCCAAGTGGCTGTCGGGCCTAACGCAACACTGTATTTTGAGGACCGGCTCACGATGCAGTATCAAATACAGGAAATACTGCGCACTGAACGTATTTTTGAGTCGGACGGCGTTCAGGAGGAGTTGGACGCCTACAATCCACTTATTCCGAGCGGGTCGGACCTCATAGCGACATTTATGATCGAGTATGAAGACGCCGCGGAGCGGCAACGTCAATTGGCGAAAATGATTGGAATCGAGGACAAAGTCTGGGTCAGCGTCGCCGGCTTTGAGCGCGTTTGGGCGATAGCGGATGAAGACATGGATCGGGAAAACGATGAAAAGCCTTCGGCCGTGCATTTTCTTCGCTTCGAGCTGTCGACGCCGATGTTGGATGCGATTCGATCTGGGGCGACTGTCGCGATCGGCATCGATCATCCGGTTTACCAGCACAGCATCGATCCGCTAGCGGACATAGTCCGCGACGCGCTCGCAGACGATTTGCAAACCAGCTCGCGAAGTGCGACATGCCGATAACCATTGCGCCCAGAGCCGCCGGGCTGGTTATCGCCACGGCTTGTCAGTATGATGTCGCCACTTCTCACGTGGCCGCGCAATCTGTGGCGGACAGAGGATAACCCTAAAGCGTTCGTGAATGGCAGCGGCCTACGATTCATCCGCGATTGAAGTTCTTACGGGTCTTGAGCCCGTACGCAAACGGCCTGGGATGTACACCCAGACCGAGCGCCCTAATCATCTCGCCCAAGAAACGATAGACAACAGTGTCGATGAGGCCATCGCCGGTCACGCCGATACAATTCAGGTTACCTTACACGACGATGACTCGCTGACTGTCGCCGACAACGGTCGCGGTATGCCCATTGATGTCCATAAGGAAGAGGGCGTTCCAGGCGTTGAAGTAATCATGACCCGCTTGCACGCGGGCGGTAAATTTTCCCAAAAGACGTATCGTTTTTCCGGCGGCCTGCATGGCGTTGGGGTATCGGTAGTTAATGCGTTGTCGAAGCGCCTCGAGGTATGGGTCAGGCGCCACGGTAAGCAGTTTCATATGAAATTCGCCAACGGGCAGAAGCAATCCGAACTGCGGCGCACGGGCACAGTGGCGCAACGGTTGACCGGGACCGTGGTTCGATTCTGGCCGGATCCGCAATTTTTTGACACCATAAAGTTCAATGTGCCGCGATTGAAGAATCTAATGCGCGCCAAGGCGGTGTTGTGCCCGGGGTTGGAGCTGATCTTCGCGGATGAAACCGACCCGAACAACGACGAATCCTGGTGTTACCAGGACGGTTTGACAGATTATCTAAGCGGCCAGCTAAACGGCGCACTTATGGTTCCCGAGTCCGCGTTTGTGGGTCGTTATAAGGACGAGGATGAAGAGGCCGACTGGGCCGTAGTGTGGCTGCCTGAAGATGACGACCCGGTTACCGAGAGCTACGTCAATCTGATCCCAACACCGCAGGGTGGCACCCATGTGAATGGTTTTCGCAGCGGTCTTACCGACGCGATTCGGGAATTTTGCGAATTCCGCGATTTGCTACCCCGTGGCGTGAAGCTGGCGCCCGACGACGTCTGGGCGCGCTGCGCTTACATATTGTCGGTGCGCATGAAAGACCCGCAGTTCACCGGGCAAACCAAGGAACGTTTGTCGTCTCGCGAGACCGCCGGTTTTGTCGCGGGGGTCGCCAAGGATGCGTTAAGTTTATGGTTGAATCAACACGTCGCAGCCGCGCAACAGATCGCCCAAATAGCGATCGATAACGCACAACGCCGGCTGCGCGCCGGAAAACAGGTTACCCGTAAGAAGATCGCGGCCGGGCCTGCGTTACCGGGTAAACTCGCCGACTGCACGTCGCAGGATCTCGAGCTAACGGAGTTATTTTTAGTGGAAGGCGATTCCGCAGGTGGCTCGGCGAAGCAGGCTCGGGATCGCCAATATCAGGCCATCATGCCGTTACGCGGTAAGATTCTGAATACCTGGGAAGTGGATTCTAAAGAGGTGCTGGCGTCCCAGGAGGTGCACGACATCGCGATCGCATTAGGGGTCGATCCTGGTTCCGAAAATCTCGACGACCTGCGTTATGGCAAAGTGTGCATACTCGCCGACGCCGATTCTGACGGCGCCCATATCGCGACCCTGCTCTGCGCATTATTCGTGCGCCATTTTAGCGCCCTGGTAGCAAAAAATCGGGTGTGCGTCGCGATGCCGCCGTTATACCGCATCGATGTCGGTAAAGAGGTGTTTTACGCGTTAGATGATACGGAACGTGACGCAATAATTAAACGTATCGAAACGGAAAAAATGCGCGGTAAGCCCAATGTGCAACGCTTCAAGGGCTTGGGTGAGATGAATCCGGGGCAGTTGCGTGAAACCACGATGCATCCCAATACCCGGCGCTTGGTCCAGCTTGAAGTGACCCAAGGCGACAAAACCGACAAGATGTTCGATATGTTGCTGGCGAAGAAACGTGCAGCAGATCGTAAATCCTGGCTGACAAAAAACGGTGATCAAGTTGTGTTTTCGTGATGTCCCTACGGTTGCCCGAAAATATTTATCACGATTTTGCACCGTTAATGTTATCGAACTTGCAGTGAGAATTACGACTAATGGCCAAACGTAAGACACGCGCATCCAGCAGCGGTGGCAAACGCAGTATCGGTAAAGCTGCCGCAGCGGATGGCTTGCAGCTACGGATTCCGGACATCGAACGGGTGCCGATGGCGCAAGACGTTGAACGGGTGCCGATGGCGCAGTTTGCCGAACGCGCCTACTTGCACTACTCGATGTACGTCATACTTGACCGCGCATTGCCCCATATCGGTGACGGACTTAAACCGGTACAACGTCGGATTGTCTACGCGATGTCCGAACTCGGGCTGCACAACGCGGCGAAATTTAAAAAATCCGCACGCACCGTCGGTGACGTGATCGGCAAGTTTCACCCGCATGGCGATGCTGCGGCGTATGAGGCGATGGTGTTAATGGCGCAACCGTTTAGTTATCGCTATCCGCTGGTGGACGGACAAGGTAATTGGGGATCGGCCGATGATCCGAAGTCGTTTGCCGCGATGCGCTATACCGAGTCGCGGCTGGGGCGGTACGCACAAGTGTTACTGGCGGAATTGGGCCAGGGCACGAGCGATTGGATACCAAATTTTGACGGGACTCTGGATGAACCACGTACCCTGCCTGCACGTTTGCCGAATGTATTGTTGAATGGGGCGGCCGGTATCGCAGTCGGCATGGCAACCGATATTCTCCCGCATAATGCGCGTGAAGTGGCCAGTGCGTGCGTGATGTTGCTCGAATCCCCGAAGGCCACTACAGCTGATCTGTGCCAGCATATTAAGGGGCCGGATTTTCCGACCACTGCCGAAATAATCACCCCACCGGCGGAATTGCAGAAGATGTATGAAACGGGTTCCGGTTCGGTACGGCAACGCGCTACCTGGGAGCGCGAGGTCGGCAATATTGTAGTTACGGCATTGCCCTACCAGGTCTCCGGCTCCAAGGTAATGGAGCAGTTGGCCGCTCAAGTTAACGCCAAGAAATTGCCGATGGTGATAGATTTTAGGGACGAATCCGATCACGAAAGTCCGACCCGATTAGTGATCGAACCGCGATCAAACCGGGTCGATTGCGACGCATTGATGCATCATCTATTTGCGACGACTGATTTGGAGCGCAGTTATCGCGTAAATATTAATGTGATCGGTCTGTCTGGTCGACCGCGCGTTTTTACGCTCGTAGAATTGCTCAAGGAGTGGCTCACGTATCGTACCGAGACCGTACGTCGGCGGTTGCAGTTCCGGCTAGACCGAGTCGTCGCGCGGTTGCATATACTGGACGGCCGTTTGATCGCGTACCTCAGAATCGACGAAGTCATTCGTATTATTCGTACTGAGGACAAGCCGAAGCCGGTATTGATGAAGCGATTTCGACTCACGGATGTGCAGGCCGAGGATATTTTAGAGTTGAAACTGCGGCATTTGGCCAAACTCGAGGAGATTAAGATCTGCGCTGAGCAAAAAGAATTATGCAAAGAACAGGAGATACTCAATAAGATTCTTAATTCGAAAGTGCGTCTAAAAAAGTTGATTCGCGACGAGCTCATTGCGGATGCCGAGGAGTTTGGCGATCGGCGCCGCTCGCCGATCGAATCACGGTCGGTGGCACGGGCATTGGACCACAGTGTGCTGGTACCGTCCGAGCCGATTACCGTCGTGTTGTCGGAGCAGGGCTGGGTGCGTGCTGCCAAAGGCCATGACGTCGATCCCCACGCGTTGAACTATCGAGGCGGCGATCAATTTCGACATCTTGCACGCGGCAAGTCGAACCAGACGTTGGTCTGTATGGATTCCACGGGCCGCAGTTATTGCGTGTCAGCGCATAATTTGCCATCCGCCCGCAGTCAGGGCGAGCCATTGAGCAGCAATTTGAACCCACCGGCAGGGGCGACTTTCGGCAGCGTGATGATGGGCGCCGACGCGGATTTGTTCGTGCTGTGTTCCAGTGCCGGGTATGGGTTCATCGCGCCGCTTGTTGACCTACACACCAAGAATAAATCCGGCAAGGTGGTGCTTAGGGTGCCGGCCGGCGCACAGGTGCTGCCCGCGCAGCGCGTCACCGATCCCAAAGACGAATGGTTGGCGGTGGCCACCAATGAAGGACGCTTATTGATCTACTTAGCCGCCGAATTACCGGTAATGGGCAAGGGCAAGGGCGTAAAACTGATCAAACTTCCTACAGCAAAAACCGATGCCGCACCTGAGTACACCGCCGGCATTGCCGTATTCAGTGAAGGCGACTGGTTATTGGTGCATTCGGGAAAACGCACCCTCAAACTCAAGCCCGCGGAGATCGATACCTATGTCGGTGAACGCGCATTGCGGGGGCGACTGTTGCCGCGTGGTTTTCGTCAGGTCTGGAAAATCGAGGCATTCAAGAAGTAGTGTGGGTGACTGTAATTCGCGGTCATGAATTTGCCAGAGATTGGTCCAACTACAAGACAAAACCGGCAATATCAAAAAGCGTTTTTCAGGGGCGACGAGCTACGATCGATAGCCATCGCTTTCACCGGCTGGCCCGCTGAAGATTTGGTGCAATGCTCAAAGACCTGTCGATAACCGGGGTTACGGCCGGATTTATCTCGGTTTTGGTGGGGTTCTCCAGCTCGGCCGTGATCGTGTTTCAGGCCGCGCAGACAGCGGGCGCGACGCCGGCCGAAATCAGTTCGTGGTTGTTAGCCTTAGGCGTAGGCATGGGCGCTACAACGATCGGTTTGTCGCTGTATTATCGTAGCCCCATAGTGACGGCTTGGTCGACACCCGGAGCTGCGCTGTTGATCACGAGCCTCGCCGGTGTGCCGATGGCGGAGGCTATCGGTGCTTTTCTTTTTTGTGCTGCGCTCATCACCTTGTGTGGTGTTACCGGCTGGTTCGAACGCATCATGGATCGAGTTCCCCAATCCCTAGCCAGCGGAATGTTAGCCGGGGTCCTGCTGCGCTTCGGGATGGATGTGTTCGTGTCTATGCAGACGCAGTTTGTGCTCGCATGTAGCATGTTCGCAACCTACGTCGTTTGCAAACGCTGGATGCCGCGATATGGGATCGTCATCGTGTTTGGGGGTGGGCATGCTCATCGCGTGGCTCCAGGGGTTGCTGCATTTTGACGAATTCGAGATTGTTTTTTCCGCGCCTATTTTGACTGCGCCGGCATTCTCGTGGCCGACGCTCCTCGGCGTGGGGGTTCCGTTATTCTTCGTTACGATGACGGCGCAGAATGTACCGGGAATTGCGGTGATGCGTGCGTCGGGATATTCGCCGCCGATTTCGCCGCTGATGACTTGGACCGGCGCTGCGACGTTGGTGCTGGCTCCGTTTGGCGGTTTCGCATTAAACCTGGCCGCCATCACCGCTGCGATATGCATGGGTAGCGAGGCCCACGCGGATCCAACCAAACGTTATATGGCAGCGGTGTCTGCAGGGGTGTTCTATTTGTTAATAGGAATATTCGGCGCTACGGTCGCCGCGCTCTTTGCGGCCTTCCCAAAGGAACTAGTGCTCACGATCGCCGGCCTCGCCTTGCTGGCAACGATCGGCAACAGTTTGAGTGCCGCATTAGCAGACAACGAACAGCGCGAACCGGCGTTGATCACGTTCTTGGTCACGGCTTCAGGGATATCGTTGCTCGGAATCGGCGCGGCATTTTGGGGTCTGGTGGCGGGTGTAGTAATGCTCGCGGTGTTATCGTGGACCCGCTTCAAGCGGCAGTAGCTGTGGAAGATCGAAGTCTCTTCGATATGCCTATCGACCACCAACTTGTCGATTAGCCCACCTGTCGCGCTTGCCCATACCTACCCATGTCGCCGGATCTCGCCAATTTATTCGCGCCACTGGTGATGTTTGCGGTCGCGGCCGCGATTACGCCGGGACCGAACAATATTATGTTGACCGCGTCCGGGGCGAATTACGGATTCATCCGTACCGTGCCCCATATGGCGGGGATCCTGGCTGGGTTTTGCCTGTTGCTGCTCGCTATTGCTGCGGGACTTGGGGTTTTGTTTGAACGTTACCCGGGTGTACAAACGGCGTTAAAAATAGCCGGTTCGATTTATCTTTGCTACTTCGCTTGGCGTATCGCGACAGCGCGTCCGAATAACTCGGAAGCGGATGGGAGTAAACCGTTTTCGTTTTATCAGGCGGCGGGCTTTCAGTTTATCAATCCGAAGGGGTGGCTCATGGCGCTGTCGGCGATGTCCGCGTTTACCCTAGGCGGGGATCGATACACCGCGTCGGTATCCGTACTGATCTCCGTATTTCTATGTGTTACGGTGATTTCTGTAGCGGTTTGGGCCGGATTCGGCACAGCGATCGGGCGCTGGCTCAAAACACCCACCCGATTTCGCGTGTTTAATGTGACAATGGGATTACTAACGGTCGGGTCGATCGGGCTACTGTTTATCTGACTTGCATACGAAACAGCGATATGGTGCCATATCCGCTTAGAAAGGAAGCACAAGGTCCGCTCGGGTTCGATGGATCAGGCTGCGAAACCGATCCTGTATCGCATTGAGTTTCGCGACATCATCGGCTTCAAATCGAAAGATCAACATCGGTGTTGTGTTTGATGCACGCACTAATCCAAAGCCGTCGGCGAAATCGGCCCGTAGTCCATCGATGTTGCTGACTTCGGCGTCGGGAAATTCGGCGTTAGCGACGAGTTGGTCAACTAAGTCGTAGTGTTCGCCTTCGGCCATCTCCAGCCGCAGTTCTGGTGTATTCACAGAATCGGGAAGTGCGTCGAACACGGCGGTTGCGCCTTCGGGCCGTGATGACAGCAATTGCAGTAGCCGCGCCCCGGCGTAGAGCGCATCGTCAAAGCCGTACCAACGGTCGTTAAAAAACAGATGTCCACTCATCTCGCCGCCCAGTGCCGCACCGGTTTTTTTGAGCTTGGCCTTGATGAACGAATGGCCGGTTTTCCACATCGTTGCGCGTCCGCCCGCCGCGCGAATTGCCGCCGGCAAAATACGTGAGCATTTAACATCGTAGATAAACTCGACACCCGGTTGACGAGTGAGTATGTCCTGGGCAAATAGCAACATCTGCCGGTCCGGCCAGATGACCGCGCCGTTCGCAGAAACCACACCTAAGCGGTCACCGTCGCCATCGAAGGCGAATCCCAAATCGGCCTGTGTGGATTGCACCGCAGCGATAAGGTCTTGCAGGTTCGATTCCTGACTCGGGTCCGGGTGGTGATTTGGAAACGTACCATCCACCTCGCAGAACAGTTCGACGACGTCGCAACCCAATCGTCGATACAACTCCGGAGCGATTCCACCCGCGACGCCGTTGCCGCAATCCACCACCAAACGTAGCGGTCGTTGCAGGGTTACATCGCCCGTGACCCGAGCCAGATAGGCATCGGTGACGGTCGTGTGGCGGATTTTACCTGAACCGGTCGTGAGCGTGCCGTCGATCAAGCTTTTACGTAACGCCTGAATGGTTTCACCCGCTAGCGTTTCGCCACCCAGCATGATCTTCAGGCCGTTGTAGTCGGGTGGATTATGGCTGCCGGTCACGGCCACTCCGGAGCCGGTACCCAGCTCGTGCGTCGCGAAATACAGCAACGGTGTAGGCACTTGCCCGATATCGATGACGTCGCAGCCGGCAGCCGTCAATCCGGACGCCAATGCATCCGCTAGAGCGGGTCCGGAGAGTCGGCCATCCCGGCCTACCGCGACGCTCGATTGTTGTCGCCGAATCGCTTCGCTGCCGATGGCGTGGCCGATGTGCCGCACATTTTCTTCGGTCAGTGTGCGCCCGACGATACCGCGAATGTCGTAAGCTTTAAAAATTTCTGCAGGCAGCGTAACCGCGTCGATATTCATAGGCGGAGAGTTTAGCCCGGATAATTCATGAAGGGTTCGGATGTCAGGGGAAATTGGGCTAAATAGGCGGTACGATCGTCCGCCGATGCATAGCCGTAGCTATGGATCAAGCAGGATCGTACCGAATACGACGCCCGATTTTTCCTGAATCCGAACAGGACAAACGGTGCGGAGGCCCCGTCCCCTAGAACACAGGGTGATCGGACAGAATATTGAGCAGATTTACAGTACACCGTCCACCGTCATGAAATATCCGGTCTAGTTCGCTTTATGAATGGCGCGGCGATCGACTGCCAAAGCGGCCTCGTGCAACGCCTCCGATAAGGTCGGGTGCGCATGAACGGTGCGCGCCAAGTCCTCGGAACTGGCTTGGTATTCGATGGCGAGCACGGCCTCGGCGATAAGCTCAGAGGCATGGGGTCCGATAATATGAACACCACGTACACGATCGGTTGCCGCCTCGGCGATTATTTTTACAAACCCCATGGCTTCTTCCATCGCGCGCGCGCGTCCCGTTGCCGCAAATGGAAACGTACCGGTATTCACCGCGATGCCGCTCGCCGCGAGTGCTTGTTCGGACGCGCCCACCCACGCAATTTCCGGCGCCGTATAGATCACCCACGGAATCGATTCGTAGTTAACATGACCGGGTTTACCAGCAATCAGTTCCGCCACCGCAACGCCTTCTTCCGATCCCTTGTGGGCAAGCATTGGGCCACGAACGACATCGCCAATGGCATAGACGTCTTCGACATTCGTGCGATAGTGCTCGTCGATATCGATAGCACCGCGCTCGTCACGTTTGATGGTCACGTCTGCTGACACGAGATTATCGGTGCACGGTTGCCGGCCGATTGCCACAATCAAACAGTCGACATCGAGCGTTTGTTCGCCGCCGCCGTAGGTATAGCGAACGCGGACTTGTTGATCGGTGGTTTCGGCCGCCTCGACGCGGCTGCCAAGTCGGATATCCAAACCTTGGCGCTTGAATTGACGACGTGCCTCTTTGGCGACTTGCTGATCGGCGCCATCGAGAAATGTATCCAACGCTTCCAGCAGCACCACTTCGGAGCCGAGGCGCCGCCACACACTGCCGAGTTCCAAACCGATGACGCCGGCGCCAATAACGCCGAGTCGGCGCGGTACTTCGGCCAACGTGAGGGCCCCGGCAGAATCCACGATGCGCGCGCCGTCGAATGGTACGGGAGGCAATGGCGTCGGTTCCGAACCGCTTGCAAGGATGACCGATCGCGCGCTCACACGGTCAACCACGGCGCCGTTCGGGCCGTCGAGAATTTCCACAGTGTTGCCGGCCGCTAACCGGCCATGACCAAAAATCGGACTGACTTTGTTGGCTTCGAACAAAGTTCTAATTCCATCGGTCAAGTTGCGCACGATTTTGTTTTTTCTTTCCAGCATCGCTGCGATATCGATACTGGCCCCAGCCACGCGAATGCCGTGTGCGGCGAACTGGTGCTGTAGTTTGTGGTATTGCTCCGAAGAATCGAGTAGTGCTTTGGACGGGATGCAGCCGACGTTGAGGCACGTGCCTCCAAGCGTTTGATTGCCTTGGCCGTCGTCCCAACGATCCACGCAGGCCGTATGCAACCCGAGCTGGGCGCATCGAATGGCCGCGACGTAACCGGCCGGGCCCGCGCCGATTACGACGACATCGAACGATTTTGCCATTCCAAATTTCCCGTGAGTGAGTACCGGCGCGGCATATATCAGCACCGGTTCTGTTTAACGACTTGAGTATAGTTTGACGTTATACGGAGAGCAGTAACCGTGCTGGATCTTCCAACATTTCCTTAATAGTGACTAGAAATACCACTGCTTCACGACCGTCGATTATTCGGTGATCGTACGACAACGCTAAATACATCATGGGCCGAATGACAATTTCGCCATTTACCGCCATTGGTCGTTCCTGGATTTTGTGCATACCAAGAATCGCGCTTTGCGGTGGATTGACAATCGGCGTTGACAGCAGCGAGCCGAATACCCCACCGTTGGTGATCGTAAACGTCCCTCCAGTGAGGTCGTCCATGCTCAACGAGCCATCGCGAGCTTTCTTGCCATAATTATTGATTGTGGTCTCAATATCGGCGAACGATTTGCTGTTGGCATTGCGTATAATCGGAACCACCAAGCCCCGTGGTGACGACACCGCGATACCGATATCACAGTAATCGTGATGTACGAATTCACTGCCGTCGATATACGCGTTGACGGCCGGAAATCGTTGTAGCGCTTCGACGCTGGCCTTAACGAAAAATGACATAAATCCCAAACGTACGCCGTGGCGCTTCTCAAATTCGTCGCGATAGTCCTTGCGCAGACGCGATACGGCGTGTAGATCCACTTCGTTGAATGTCGTTAACAACGCGGCGGTTTGTTGCGACTCCACGAGGCGTTTCGCGATCGTTTGCCGCAGTCGTGACATGGGTTGTCGCCGTTCACCGCGCGGTTGGGCGCCCACCGCCGACGCGATGGCTGGTGATTCCGCGGCTGCCGTCGGCTCCGATGCTGGTAGGGTGGTGTCTGGGCTCGCTTGCTCCTGAAAATATCTCAAAATGTCCTCTTTGAGCACTCGGCCGTCTTTGCCGGTACCGATCACCTTGTTCAAATCCAAGTCGTGTTCGCGAGCGAGCCGGCGAACTGCAGGACTTAATGCCGGATCGTCATCCACGGTACTCGCGGCGGTTGCCGCGGCAACCACTGCGGATTCGGTCGTGGCGGAAGTTTCAACGGGCTCAGCGGATGCAGGAGGCGGTGTGGGTTTGGCGGTCGCTGCCGCATTCTCGTCCAAAATCGCAATCACTTCTCCGCTGAGCACCGTATCGCCATTGTCACAACGGATCTCGGTCAATACACCGTCGGCCGGCGCAGGCACTTCAAGCACCACCTTGTCGGTTTCGATATCCACCAAATTCTCGTCGCGACGCACCGCGTCGCCAACGGTTTTGTGCCAATCCAACATCGTGGCATCGGCGATCGACTCCGGTAATACAGGAACTTTAATCTCAATTGACACTGAGCTTTACCTTTGCCTCGGTGGCGGATTGTTGCGCGGTATTCAGCGCCTCGTTAACTAGGGATGTCTGCTGACTCAGGTGCAGCTTGTAGTACCCGGCAGCCGGTGATGGCGACGCCTCACGCCCGGCGTACCCAAGGCGTTGATTGGGCAACATGCAGTCCTTGATATGGTGCTGAATTTGATACCAAGCGCCTTGGTTTTTCGGTTCTTCCTGACACCATATCACTTCACTAGCGCGCGAGTATTGCATGAAGATCGTGGTCAGTGCGTCGCGGGGAAACGGATGGAGTTGTTCGATGCGGACGATCGCAACGTTATGTAGCTCTTGAGTGGCACGTTCTTCGATTAAGTCGAAATAGACTTTGCCGCTGCATAGCACCACGCGTTCCACCTCCTGCGCGTCAAGTTTGCTGTTGGTCTCATCCAGTACGGGTTCGAATTGCGCATTCGCCAATTCTTCGAGCTGCGAGGTGGCGAGTTTGTGCCGCAACAAGCTTTTTGGCGACATGACCACCAGTGGTCGGCGTAGCGGCCGTACCATCTGCCGGCGGAGTACGTGAAAAATCTGTGCCGGAGTAGTGGGCACACAGACTTGCATATTGTGTTCAGCGCATAATTGTAGGTAGCGCTCAAGCCGAGCCGAGGAATGCTCCGGGCCCTGTCCCTCATAACCATGCGGAAGCAGTAGGGTAAGGCCACACAAACGCCCCCATTTGGCTTCACCGCTACAGATGAATTGATCAATAACGACTTGGGCGCCGTTAGCGAAGTCACCGAATTGTGCTTCCCACACGACCAATGTCATAGGTTCGGTGGTGGCGTATCCGTACTCGAACCCGAGCACCGCTTCTTCCGACAACAGAGAATTGATAACGGTAAACGCATCGGCATCGCGAATGCTTTTTAGTGGGATATAGACGCGGCGATCAGTCTGGTTGTGCAATATCGCATGGCGGTGGAAAAACGTGCCGCGACCACAGTCCTGTCCCGACAGGCGCACCGAATACCCATCCTCGATCAAAGTCGCATAGGCCATCGTCTCGGCGAATCCCCAATCGAGTGGCAGCTCACCGGCAGCCATTTTGGCGCGATCGCCGCGGATCTTATTGATTCGCGGATGCAACTCGAAGTCGCTAGGTATTTCATGCAAGCGCTCCGCCATCTTGCGCAGCCGATCTACGGGGATGGAGGTGTCGGCGCTCTGGGTCCAGGCCACGTTGAGATACGGTGACCAATCCACCATGAATGCCCCTTTCTCAGGGTCGATGACCTGGCCCGCCACAACCTGGCCATTATCCAGTGCGTCGCGGAATTCCATCTGCATGCGCTCGTCGGCGTCGCCGCTAATCACGCCCTCGGCAATGAGTTTCTCAGCGTACAGCCGCCGAGTCGTTGGATGCGCTTTGATCTTTTTGTACATGATCGGCTGCGTGACGCTGGGCTCGTCGGCTTCGTTGTGGCCATGGCGTCGATAACAGACTAGATCGATTACGACATCTTTTTTGAACTCCATACGAAAATCCTGCGCCAACCGTGTCACGAACATGACCGCATCGGGATCGTCGCCATTGACGTGGAAGATCGGTGCTTGGACCAATTTTGCGACTTCAGTGCAATAAACGGTCGAGCGCGCGTCTAACGGATTGCTGGTCGTAAAACCAATCTGATTGTTGATAATAATATGCAGCGTGCCGCCGTTAGCGAATCCCCGCGCTTGGGACATATTGAGCGTTTCCATCACCACGCCTTGTCCGGCGAACGCGGCGTCACCATGGATAAGGATCGGCATCACCGTGTCGTGGGTGTAATCTTTGCGGCGCTGCTGGCGCGCACGAACGGAGCCTTCTACCACGGGGTCAATGATCTCGAGATGCGAAGGATTAAACGACAACGCCAGATGTACCGTGCCTCCAGGGGTGGCAATATCCGACGAAAAACCTTGGTGATATTTCACGTCTCCAGAGTCGATGTCGCCGTTGCTAGTGTTGTATTTGCCCTCGAATTCGCCGAACAGATCGCCCGGCGCTTTGCCGAGCGTATTCACCAATACATTGAGGCGGCCGCGATGTGCCATACCAATCACGATTTCCTTAGTCTCCATGCTGCCGGCGCGTTGGATAAGATCGTAGAGCATAGGAATCACGCAGTCGGCGCCCTCCAAGGAAAAGCGTTTTTGACCCACGTATTTGGTGTGCAGGTATTTCTCAAGTCCTTCCGCCATCGTGAGGCGATTGAGGATTTGCCGGCGCTGCGTGTCCGGAAACCGCGGCCGCGCGGGAATACGCTCGAGGCGCGCCTGTATCCAGCGCTTTTCCCGGGTGTCGTTAATGTGCATGTACTCGCTGCCGACCGGGCCGCAATATACGTCGCCCGCGACATCGATAATCTGTCTCAATGTCAGGCGTTTGGCCGCTGCCAGTGACCCCGTGTCGAATACCGTGTCCAGGTCCTGTTCATCCAGGCGATTGAATGCGAGATCTAAATCCGGTACGTCCGGCGCTTCGGTCAACTCCAGCGGATCGAGATGCGCGACTTGATGGCCGCGCATTCGATAGGCATTGATCAATCGCAATACCGACGATTGTTTCTGTGCGGCCACTGCGGTCCATGTTGTGGCCGTGGCGGCACTTTGGGGTAGCGTAGACTTGATGGCATTGTCGTCCATCGTATCGCCACGGCCATTGAGGCCGTCGAAACGTTGGCGCCAAGCGCTATCTACCTGTTCAGGGTTGTTATCATAGCGCTGATAAAGCTCTTCTAGGAACCCTGCATTGGTTGCAAAAAGATAGGATTCATCGCTGGGCCCATGCGGATCGTCGGTTGAACTCGTCATGTTTTTGCCTCGAATATTGGCGGGTGTGCGATGCGATTATCAAAAATGGGAAGTGCGTCAAGCACCACGTGGCAGAGGTGATGAATTATAAGAGACATCAGTGCGTAATTGCCAAGTGTATAGCCATTAACAACCGTAATAGTCCCAATCGTTGCACCGAATTTGGGATTCAGAGGTCTCGCGGTTTGGTAGTCGTGATTCTCTACGCCTCACATCCCAGCCAAGGTAATTCTCAAGCGATTAGTTTCAATGGCGAAGCGTCGGTATGCGCGATGGTGCGATTACGTCCGGCCGCCTTGGCTTGTAGCATGGCGCGATCGGCCCGACCAAGAACTTGCCGATAGCCCTCGTCGTCGGGATGAATTTCCGCCAAACCGCCGGTCCAACCAAGCGGACATTTCAAACCGTTATTAATCGTCGTGAATTGCGGAATCGTGTGGCGCAGGCGCCGCGCCAGATCGATCGCAGTATCGACGCTTTCATAGGGGAATACCACGCAGAATTCGTCGCCACCCAAGCGCGCAACAAAGTCGCTGTTGCGGACACCCCTCACCAGGAAATCGGAAAAGCGCCGGATCAATATGTCTCCGGCATCGTGACCGTACTGGTCGTTGATATCTTTGAATCGATCAATGTCTATGAGCAGGGCCGAGATTGGGTAGCCACGTTGGGCGAGTTCCCAGTACTCACGAAGCTTGCGATCCAGAGAGCGGCGATTATCGAGTCTTGAGAGATGGTCGGTGAAACCGATATTGGACAGGGTGCGTTGCCGGTCGATAAGGCCGTTACCGACCGTCTGTATCGCGGTCGCCAAGGCGCCCAATTCTGCGGTACGGTAGTGAAACGGGCGTTCCACGATACCTTCGCCGAGCCGCCCAACGACCATTGTGAGCTGCGAAATATCCCGTCTGATCGAGTGGTACAGGCGAACCGCAATCCAGACTTGGGCCGCAGCCGAGAAGCTGCAAATCGCCGCCACCCAGGCCCATAACATCGGCACCGCTAATGCCGCACATGTCCCCACGGCCAATACCGCCAGTGCTGACAGTACGATCATCTGTAGCAGGTGTCGTTTTATGCTGAGCGCCGTGGCCGGATTCATCGACAGTGATTAGTGGGATAACGGATGAGGCGTGGCGTGAAATTGGCGCGAGCCACAGCACCCGCACTGTGCGGGTCGTTCGGTTCACAAGGCATTCGCATCGATATCAATTCTCCACCGACCGCCCCGGGTTAAATCCGGCCGACTTCTGCAATTTTAAAGTGTAGCACCAAGCCGGCGGGTGGGGTGGTCGGATAGGAAGAAATTGTCGCTGCGAACGACAGCAATTCAACGTTGTCCGGTGTGTCCGAAGCTGCCGGCGCTACGCTGCGTCTCTTCGAATTCGTCCACGATGTCAAACTGGATCTGATGTATGGGCACGAACACGAGCTGTGCGACGCGGTCGCCGGGTTCGATCGCGAACGGTCCGTCGCCGCGGTTCCAGCACGAGATCATGACCTCACCTTGATAATCGGAATCAATAAGGCCGACCAGGTTGCCGAGCACAATGCCGTGCTTATGGCCGAGCCCAGACCGGGGCAGCAACACGGCGGCGAGGCCCGGATCGCGGATATGCACGGCGACACCGGACGGGATCAGGTGACAGGCACCCGATTCGATGGTCAACCTCTCGTCGATACACGCTCGCAAATCAATCCCTGCTGATCCGCTCGTAGCATAGTTCGGCATCGGTATCTGCGTACCGAGTCGAGGGTCAAGGATCTTGAGTTGAATTTTTTGCATGGTAGCGCTCGGCGATTTCCGCAATTAACGTTCGTGCCAGCTCGAGTTTCGGGGCAGGTCCGATTTCGATCGCACCATTATTATCGATCAAGGTCAGGGCATTCGTGTCGCTGCCAAACGCGATTCCGGCGCCCACTGCATTGGCGGCAATGAGGTCAACGCGTTTGCGTCGCAGTTTGTCCGCCGCATGGGCTCTGAGATTGCTCGTTTCGGCCGCAAATCCAACCGTAAACGGGGCATTGCGGCGTGCCGCCACCGACGCGAGGATGTCCGGATTTCGGGTCAATTCCAGAGTCATCCGAGCCTCGTCCTTCTTAATTTTCTGCGCGGCCTTGCGGACCGGACGGTAATCCGCCACAGCGGCGACGGCGATGAAAATGTCGCATTGATCGATTCGGTCTCGTACCGCACGGTGCATTTCCCGGGCGGCGATAACCGGCACCAGGGTGACTCCCGCCGGTGGTACTAGGGCGGTGGGTCCGGAAATCAACGTGACCTCCCCGCCGGCCGCAACGCCGGCCGCCGCCGTCGCGTAACCCATTTTTCCCGAGCTGTGATTGGTCAGTCCACGGACCGGATCGATGGCCTCCCAGGTCGGACCCGCGGTGATCAATATCGAGACGTCCGCCAATGCCCGTGTGCTAGGGGAATCGGCCAACCGCGCCACGATGTGGGCCGGATCGACGAGGCGGCCGGGTCCCGTTTCGCCGCACGCTTGGTCGCCGCTGGCGGGACCGATGATGTCGATCGAATGCCGTTGCAGGATCGTGACGTTGGCCTGGGTGCGTGAATTCTGCCACATCTGCTGATTCATCGCGGGCGCCACGGCGATCGGCGCGGTGGTGGCCAAACACAACGTGGTGAGCAAGTCGTCTGCAATCCCATTTGCAAGACGGGCCAGGAAATTGGCGCTGGCGGGAGCCACGCACACCATGTCCGCCCAGCGCGCGAGCTCAATATGGCCCATGCCCGATTCGGCCGCAGGGTCCAACAAGTCACAATGCACAACATGCCCACTGACCGCCTGTAGCGTTAACGGCGTAATAAAATGGGTGGCGTTTGGGGTTAGCACGACCCGGACCTCGGCGCCGCGCTCACGCAGACGCCGGACTAAGTCGGGGCTTTTGTACGCCGCGATTCCGCCCGTAACGCCAACCACTATCCGCTTGTTGTGTAATGCGTCCGTCATGCGTAAAGTGTACTGCGGTTCTGCCGGGACAGGAAACGGCGCAACGCCGGGTTCGAGCGGTGCTAGTCGCCGGCCTCACGCGGACGCCGACTGCATCCGTGCAGGATCACTGATCGATTACGAGTTCATTATGTCGACACAAGGAGGTGCGACGATGGGAATTAAGGATTGGCCAGCGGCCGAAAGGCCCCGAGAGAAGCTCACGGCGCGGGGTCCGGTGGCGCTGTCGGATGCCGAATTGCTCGCGATTTTTATCGGTTCAGGCCGTGCCGGTGTCGATGCGGTGACGCTGGCGCGGCGCTTGTTGAAGAAATTTAGTGGATTACGCGCGGTACTGCGCGCTGGGCGTGTCGAGCTGCTGGGTGTAGCCGGAATCGGCGCTGCCAAATACGCAATGTTGCAAGCCGCCGCGGAGTTGGGTCGGCGGATGCTCCGCGAGCGCATGTTTCGCGATGGGCCGCTATCGAGCCCGCAACAAGCCTCCCAATACCTAACCGCGGCCCTTCGTGATCGTGATCGAGAAGTGTTTGTTGCGATTTTCCTCAATACACGGCATTTCGTTATTGACTGCGAGGAGCTCTTTCAGGGCACCATCGATGCAGCCTCAGTGCACCCGCGGGAGGTCGCGCGTCGGGCGCTGGCTCATAACGCGGCTGCCGTGATCGTGGCCCATAATCACCCGTCCGGGGTCGCCGAACCGAGCGCTGCGGATCAGGCCCTTACTCGGCGCTTAAAAGAGGCGCTTGCGCTCGTCGATGTGCGCTTGCTGGATCATCTAATTATCGGCGACGGCGAGCCGGTGGCCCTGAGCGAACGCGGAATGCTGTAAATTGGGGGGCTGATGTAACTGGTCAATACGCGCGAATTCTGTTATAAAACGCGCCCTATTTGGGGCTTAATGGGTGTTTGCGCCCAGGCTAATGGTACAGCGTGATGTCAAAAATCTGCCAAGTAACTGGAAAACGCACGATGCGCGGCAATAATGTTTCGCACGCGAACAACAAAACGCGGCGTTCGTTCCATGTGAATCTCCACGACCGCCGATTTTGGGTCGAGACTGAGAATCGCTGGGTTCGACTTCGAGTTTCGTCGCAAGGTCTGCGAACCATCGATAAGAACGGCATCGATGCCGTGCTCAGCGACATTCGTGCTCGTGGAGTGAGGGTCTAGAGCGATGCGCGATAAAATCAAATTGGTGTCCAGCGCCGGTACCGGCCATTTCTATACCACCACTAAAAACAAGAAAACGATCACCGAGAAGATCGAAATGAAAAAATACGATCCGGTTGTGCGCAAGCACGTGCTCTATAAAGAAGCGAAAATCAAATAGGGCTGCACCGGTAATTCACCGGCCAACCAATCTTCCACGGTAACCCTCCGTGGGGGTTCCTGCATTGGCCGCGGGTAATACGCGCGCTCAGACTCGAATTGCTCACGCCGAGCAAGTCGGTCGACTATACCTCCGCATTTGTAGATAACGGCCTTACCGTATCACTCCATCGCTGGTATCGGCCCGCGATGTTTGTTTTAATCGAGCGCGGCCGGTCACCATCGCCCAGCTATATACTCTTACCCGTCGTGGGTGAATCTCTCAGGCTGGGACGAGCGGACTCCAAACCGTCGACGAATTTAACGGCGAGTGATTTGATCAGATTCTGGAATCTGGATGAGTATGTACGGATTTGAACAATACGGACTGCGTACCGACGTATCGGGGATGCCGCTGGATTGGATCTCCTATCGGCAGGCCGCTCGCCTGTATCATCTCGGCCTGGTTGCATATTCCTGTGGAGAAGTGATGTATTCCGTGCGCGGCGGCGTCAACGCGCGTACTGGGCGCCGAACCAGTATCGATGTGTATTCAATCATTGCTACTTACGGTCAAGGGCAGTCAGCGTTGCGCAAGCGTGAGGAGTATGTGCCGCCATTGAGCAACGAGGCGTTGTTCGCGCGCGATACCCGTATATGTATGTACTGCGGCGAATCGTCCATGGCTAAAATTTTGTCGCGCGATCACGTTACTCCACTCAGCATGGGTGGGTCCGACGCGTGGAACAACGTTGTGACGGCTTGCAAGCGCTGTAATAATTTCAAG
The DNA here is from genome assembly GCA_964194565.1 of Arenicellales bacterium. GTDB lineage: Bacteria > Pseudomonadota > Gammaproteobacteria > Arenicellales > JAOTWM01 > JAOTWM01. The sequence goes on along the minus strand of CAXMMZ010000048.1, from coordinate 21,157 downwards.
GCTGGCCGCACGCCTGAGCAAGCCGGGATGATTCTATTGGCCGTACCCTTTACTCCGACCCACGCCGAGTACGTGTTCCTACGCGGGCGCCGGGTGCTGGCCGATCAAATGGAGTTTCTCGCGGCGCATTTTCCCAGAACCAGCCCACTGCACGAGCGGCTGCGGGCCCGATACGCCTAGCCCGACTACGACGCCCGACTTGTCCTGAGCCCGAACAGGACAAATTTTTCGGAGGCCGAGAACCTTAATATTTCCGACAATCAGTCTAAATTTTGCGCAGATAGTTGAGCGTGATCCGCCTTCGTGAAATACCCGGGCTTAGCCTGATTCAAGCCGTTGCAGTAAAGCGTGTACTGGCCGCGTTAAAATGCGGGCGCGAGTGTATATCCACGCAGCCGCTGTGAAAATTCCCGCAGCGCCTCGATGCCGGATTCTTCGGCCGACCGGCACCATTCCTCAAGCGCGTTTAACAGGTGCTCCTGCGAGACCGTCGATCGGTTCCAAATGTCTCGCAGTCGCTGTTGCATCGCGTATACCGTCGACAAATTGGGGCTTGCGTCTAGCAGATGTTCGAGGCGTGTGCGGCTCTTCGCGTCAAGTCGGGTCTGCTCGCGGGCCATGAGCGAGCGGGCGTGCCGTACCAACGCCCATCGTTCCTTGTCATTCTTAGGGGTGCGCCGCATTTCCTCACGGCATACATCCTTAAGCACTTCGCGCACGAAATTCGCCATGACCTGAAAGCGATTGCCCAACACGGCTTTTACGGTGTCCAGATCGCAATGTTGTTTGTGGGATTTCAAAACGATGACCGGCGCGGTTTTTCTCACTTTCGCAAGCCCGAGCGTACGCATTACGCAGAGGTACATCCAGCCCAAATCCAATTCCCATTTCTTTGTAGAAAATTTCGCGGAACTCGCAAAAGCATGATGATTGTTATGTAATTCCTCACCGCCGATGATTAATCCCCAGGGCACGATATTGCGGCTCGCATCGGATAATTCGTAGTTGCGGTATCCCCAGAAGTGGCCGATGCCGTTGATCACACCCGCCGCCCAAAACGGAATCCAGACCATCTGTACGAGCCATATCGAAAAGCCCGCCACAACGCCAAATAGCAGCACGTTTACCAGCAACATGATTATCGGGCCGAGCAGCGAGTACGGTGTGTACAGCGCTCGCTCGATCCAGTCGTTCGGCGCACCATAACCATACTTTTCCAGCGTCTCTGTGCAGCGCGATTCTTTGTGATACAACAGCGCGCCGAGCCACAAAACGCGGTGGATGCCATACACTTGCGGACTGTGCGGATCGTCCTCCTGTTCCACGTTAGCGTGATGTTTGCGGTGGACCGCGATCCACTCCTTGGTGTTCATCGCCGTAGATACCCATAGCCACAGTCGGAAGAAATGACTGACCAATGGGTGCAGGGTAACGGCCAGGTGCGCCTGATGGCGATGCAAATATACGGTGACACCGATAATCGTGACATGCGTAAACGCCAACGCAATCAAGACGTATCCCCACCACGGTAAATCAAAAATCGCTTCCGGCATGCTGAGTATCTCGCTACTTTAGGTGTTGAAGGTTAGTTTCGATCGTTATGGAATATCCACTTCCAGTCGTTGTCCGCCGTATTCGTGGACACTGTCATGTGCCTCAATGGCGATACGGCGAACACCGTTTGGTATCTCGACGTCCGCAAGGCGACGGGAAAACGGTTGTTCGTTTTCGTGCGGATGCAGCAGCACGCGCCGGCCTAACTCGTTGCCGTCGAGGTCTAGTATGCGCCAGTGATCGGCAAAGTGCGACCAACCCGTGTCGGTATGGCGTACCGACACGGCAAACGAACATACTTGCTGTACACAATCGACGTCGGCGGCAACGGTATCGGCTTCGCCGGCGAACGCTATCGGTGTTGCGGCACACGTGGTTGCCAGCAGACGACTCAAAAACACCGTACCTCGAGAGGCCGCCTCCGATACGGAGATGCCTCGCCGTCGTTTAATGGTCCGTTCTTTAATGGAGTATTGCCACCGAAAATCGTAACATACCGGGAATCGCGCGCGGCGCCGTGCGATGAAAAAGTTCATACACGTACTTTTTCAGCATCCTCCTAGATTCTCCAGTAAAAATACGCATGTCACGGCTTAGGCTGCCTGTAGGGGCTCGGAGCAGGCTCACCGCATTCGGTAGGTGATGCGACCTTTGCTGAGGTCGTAGGGCGTTAGCTGCACGGTAACACGGTCACCGCGCAATATTCGAATATAGTGCTTACGCATCTTACCTGAGATATGAGCTGTGACGACGTGTCCGTTGTCTAACTCTACGCGGAACTGGGTATTCGGTAAGGTCTCGAGGACCGTCCCGTCCATTTCAATATGATCTTCTTTTGCCACAAATAATTGATATCGGTATGAGTGAGTTGCGTGCTGCCGCCCCAACCGTCGGCGCGCGCCGTATGATGCCGCAACCGGAGGACCGGGTAAAGGGCGGGGATCATTGATCTGGCAGCGAACTCCAGCGACTGTCGCGAAAACCTTCGATCGGTTTGAATTGAGCCTTATATTTCATTTTCTCACAGCGTTCGATCCAATATCCGAGGTAAACCCAACGTAGCTGCTGGCGTTTGGCATTTTCGATCTGCCATAACACGCTGTACGAACCAAGACTGCGTTTGGCCAGATCGGGTTCGTAGAACGTATAGATCGCTGATAATCCATCAGTCAGTTGGTCCGTCACGGCGACTGCGGCCAGTTGCTCGTGCAAATACATTTCGATAAATACTGTATTTACGCCGGAATTCACCATAAATTCTTTATATTTATCGGGATCGGGGTGATCCATAGTGCTACCCGGGTGACGTTCGGTCTGATAGCGGCGGTATAAGTCGAACTGCTGAGGATCGAAGCGTGGGCGCCGGGTTGCAACGCGAAGGTCGCGGTTCCTGCGCCAGATACGCCGTTGCGCGCGGTTCGCCACAAAATTGTGCACCGGCACGCGCACCGACACGCAGGCCTGACATTCGCTGCAGTGCGGACGGTAGACCATGTGGCCGCTGCGGCGGAAACCATGTCGCACCATGCTCTCGTACAGCGACTGATCCACCGCCAGATCCGGATCGAGGAGTATCGTGCTAGCGGTTTGGTGCGGAAGATACGGGCACGGCTGGGGCGCCGATAGGTACAGGCTCGGGGTTGATGTCATCGGCGCTCAACGTACCGCACAGACAGTATCGTCGAAGCTCCACGGGCCGCAGCGATCGGGGTACTCGAGGGCCGCTGCGAGGATCGCAATAAACCGTGCACGTGGAATTTGTTCCGCGCCGAGGCTGATTATGTGCGACGACGGGAGTTGGCAGTCGATCGTTTCGAACCCCCACGCGCCAAGCTGATCGGCCAGCCGAACTAACGCGAGCTTGGACGCGCTTGACTCGTAACTAAACATGCTCTCTCCGAAAAACACGCGGCCCAGCGAGACGCCGTACAGACCCCCCACGAGGCGGTCGCCGTCCCAGGTTTCCACCGAATGTGCATAACCCAGCGCATGCAGGTGGCAGTACGCGTTGATCATATCGTTGGTTATCCACGTACCCGCGCTGGGATTTTGCGACCGGGGCGCAGCACAACCTTGGATCACGTCATAGAATCGTTGGTCCATAGTGATTCGGAACCGATCTTGACGAATCAATTTGCGAGTGCTGCGTGTGACCTTGATGCGGCCCGGGCGGAGGATTGTGCGCGGATCCGGCGACCACCACAGCACGGGCTGACCGGGGTTGTACCAGGGGAAGATACCGCGTCGATAGGCGGTCAGCAGGCGTTCGCTCGCCAAAGTCCCCCCAATCGCGAGTAGGCCTTCAGGTGATGCCTCTTGGACAGGCGGAAAATCGGGTTCGCGGCCGTGTTGTGGGGGTAATTCGAACATCGTCACACTTCTCGGCGATAAGGGGAATGAGCTTGCAGTATCTCGTTATATTGTGCAACACCCGCGGTCTCTCGGTGCAGATAATCGGATATCGCCGCGGCAAACTGCGGATGGCGCAGCCAATGCGCCGAATAGGTGGTGACTGGCAATAAGCCGCGATTAAGTTTGTGTTCGCCCTGCGCACCGGCTTCGAATCGGGTCAATCCCTGGTCGATGCAATACTGTATTGCGCGGTAATAACACGTCTCAAAATGCAGGTCAGCATACCATTCCGTCGCTCCCCAGTAGCGACCATACAACGTCGTAGAGCCGCGAAAGTTCAATGCACCGGCCACACTGCGACCGTCCTTGACGGCCAAGATCAGCACGATGTGGTCCGCCATAGTTTGACGTATATGTTGAAACCACGCGCGCTGTAGATACGGAATCGCACCGTGTTGCTCGATCGTCGATCGATAGAAGCGATAGAAAATATCCATATGTTCTGGTTCGAGGGCGGCCCCACACAAGACCTCGAGCTGGATGTCTTGCTCGGCGACACGGCGCCGCTCACGCCGGATTTTTTTTCGTTTGCCGGCTGACAGGGCACCAAGATAATCGTCAAACTGTCGGTAGCCCCGGTTGTGCCAATGGAACTGGGTTCCGACTCGCCGTAATAAACCGCATTGCAGCAACCGTTCGGTTTCGGGTAGTTCCGTAAACAACCAGTGCAACGAGGACACACCGAGGTCTTGGGCGTGACGTTGTACCGCATCGATGCAAATTTGTAGTACCTCGGTGCCTTCGCCCCGTGCGCACAGAATCCGCGGGCCCGTCACCGGCGTGAATGGTACCGCCGCTACGAGTTTCGGATAGTATTCCAGGCCCGAGCGTCGATAGGCGTCGGCCCACGCCCAATCAAACACATACTCGCCATAGGAATGCGTTTTCAAGTACAGCGGCACGGCACCGATGATGCGGTCCGCGGTATCGGAATCCCGCAACACGATATGTTGCGGTGTCCATCCTGTTTGCGGCTCCACGCACCCCGTAATCTCCAGGCCCGCCAAGAATTCGTGGCGTAAAAATGGCGCGTCACCCGGAACCAGAACGTTCCACTGTGCCGCGTCAACCTCCGCCAAGTTATCGTGGATCGAGATTTGCATATCGTGTATTCAGCCAGCCGTTTCTAAAGAGGTTTGTTCGGTGCCAATCGACCGACGGGCCGATCTGCACCAGGACTGGTATTCGCCACCGATTTTACTGTATCCACGCCAAACCGTGCTGTGGGGTGCGCGGTCCAAAGCGGGTCTCTATAATATGCCCGAGTCGTCAGCGGATACGCTTGCTGCGAAATACGAATTACAAGGCCAATCGTGCTCCGGGAAGCCGGGGGTGGGTGCGCAGCGGATTGCGATCAATGTCATATCCAATACTGAACCTATTATGAGCGACCGATTCAGAGTCGTCTTGGCGCAGTGTAACTTTGTCGTGGGCGATATCGCGGCTAACGCCGAACGTATCGTTAATGCGGCGCGGCACGCCAGGGATGAACTGCGCGGTCGAATCGTCGTGTTCTCCGAACTTTCACTGACCGGATACCCACCAGAGGATTTACTGCTACGAGCCGATTTCGTCGCACGTTCGGCACAGGCCATGGAATCGATCGTACAGCGAATTGACGGCATTGCGGCCGTGATCGGACACCCGCAGGAGTGCGGTGGACACCTGTATAACGCCGCGACGGTGATCGACGATCGAATCGTATGCGGCCGGTATTACAAGCAGTGTTTGCCGAATTACGGGGTGTTCGACGAAAAGCGCTATTTTGAGCCGGGTAGCGAACCGTGTGTGGTGGGCATCGACGGGGCATCTCTTGGCGTCACAATCTGTGAGGATGTTTGGGACGATGGCCCCGTGGAACAAAGCGTTGCTGCGGGCGCGGAGCTGATATTGAACCTGAATGGGTCGCCGTATCACATCGATAAACCGCGACAGCGTGAGCAGGAGGTCATCGCGAATCGCGCTCGCGCCAATCGAATTCCGATTGTCTACGTTAACCAAGTCGGTGGCCAGGATGAATTAGTCTTCGACGGTGCATCGTTTGTCGCCGAGCAAAGCGGACAGGTGGTGATGCGTTGCCCGGCATTTGCGGAAACGATCGATGCGGTGGATTTCCGGTTCGACGCGGGGTGGCATCCGGACCGTGGAACGACCACGCCGCCAATGTCGCTTGAAGCCGGTGCTTACGGCGCTATCGTTCTTGGGGTTCGCGATTACGTCAATAAGAATGGATTTGCCGGTGTCGTGTTGGGGTTGTCCGGCGGGATCGACTCGGCGCTGACATTAGCGATTGCGGTGGATGCGATCGGTGCCGAACGGGTTGAGGTCGCCATCATGCCGTCGCGATTCACGCGCGAAATCAGTATTACCGATGCGCGCCAACAAGCAGAGACGCTCGGTGTCAGCTATGAAATCATCTCCATCGAACCGTTGTTCGATGCATTTTTGGCGCAGCTCGCGCCGGTGTTGGCCGGCTACGACGCCGATACCACCGAGGAAAACATCCAGGCCCGGTGCCGAGGTGTTTTGCTCATGGCCATCTCCAACAAGAAACGCAAGATGGTCCTCACAACGGGCAATAAGAGCGAAATGGCGGTGGGCTATGCCACCTTGTACGGCGACATGGCGGGGGGATTTGCCGCGATTAAGGATGTCCCAAAAACACTCGTATATCGGCTGGCGCATTATCGCAACGGCCTCGGTGTGGTCATCCCCAAGCGCGTGATCGAGCGCGCGCCGTCCGCTGAATTGGCGGCGGATCAGCGCGACGCCGATAGCCTACCCGAGTACGATGTACTGGATCCGATTCTGCAAGCCTATATCGAGGACGATTTGGCACCGGCGGAAATCGTCAAACGCGGATTCGATGCGCAAACGGTGGCGCGCGTTGTCGCGCTGGTGGATCGCAACGAGTATAAGCGTCGTCAGGCCGCGCCCGGCGTGCGAATCACGCCGCGGGCGTTCGGTCGCGACCGCCGTTTCCCGATAACGTCCGGTTTTCGGCCGTGACGTCATTCACAGTCGTGAGTTGGCCGGCGGTTGAGCCGGTCGCAAGGCAGCATAGCCGGTCTAAATATAGCGATGAATGTTGGTTAATTGCCGATCTTGGCGAAATCTCCCGACTAGCTCGGAAACTGTGAAAAGTAGCGGCTCGACGGATAGTTGAGGCGTAGCACCCGTAACGTGTCTTGAACCAACACCGACATGTGCATTTCGCGGTACGCCATTGCCATCAAACCCAGTGCATCTTCGACGGATGGCGTGTCCTGATAATTTTCGATGACATATTTTGCTCGATTAACAACGGCGACATAGGCGCCGCGCCGTAAATAGTAACGTGCGACGCCGATGTCATGTTTAGCCAGTGTGTTCAGTAGGTACGCCATGCGTAACTTAGCGTCGTCGGCGTACCGACTTTCGGGAAACCGCGTGGCCAGTTCGCGGAACGCGTAAAACGCATCGCGCGCCGATTGTGGATCGCGATCGCTCAAGTCGTTGCTACCGGAGAGGCGATCGATGATGCCGCGTTTTTCCTCGATCGAACTTACAAGCCCCTTTAGATAGTACGCATAATCAACATTGGGATGGGTCGGGTGGAGTCGAATAAAGCGGTCCGCCGCGGCCAGCGCCAGTTCGGGTTCGGCGTTTTTATGATGCGCGAACGCGACTTCGAGTTGTGCTTGTTCGGCATGTTGCCCGTACGGAAAGCGCGACTCCAATTTTTGATACCGTTCGATAGCGTTTTGGTAATCGCCAGCGGCCAACGCTTGTTTGGCTTGCCCATAGAGTTCTGCCGCCGACGCTTCGTCGTCACCGCCACCGCGAGGGTCGCTTGCGCAACCGACCGATAGGGCCAGAAGCAACGTGACAATCGCGATACGTTTTGCCAACCGTGGAATAATACTTAGTCCGCTCATTCCTACCGTCAGCCTGCGGTAAGGTCCTGTGTTAATCATGGATGTGACGGGCTCACATATTCGGGAATCAAAATCCCGGTATATCAACGCGCCATTTCGTCGGCAGTGGCGTTGTAGCGCATTGGTCGGACAGTTTTGTAATCGTGGGGTATGCATCGAATCACCAGACCCAGAAAATTCAATCGGGCCAGGATAACTCGAACGGGATCGGCAGTGAAGCGTTAAGATCAGCAATATAGAGTACCAGTGGCTCGCCGCCGATTCGAATTCAGTATGTGCCGGACGTTCGCTGTGCGTGTGCTAGGCATAGGCCCAGCGTATGCTACGGTATCGATATGGACGCCACTGACCGACTAGAGGCCCTAATCCCCGAAGAACTGTCCGGAATGCGGGTAGACAAGGCGTTGGCGGTGCTGTTTCCGGACTATTCCCGCACTGTGATCCAAGGCTGGTTGCGACTTGGCGTCGTGCAACTCGGTGGTCGTTGCCCGGCGCAACGCGAGCAGGTGTCGCCCGGCGTGCCAGTTGCCATCGACGTACCACCGATTCCGAGTTCGGATTGGCAGCCGCAAGCAATACCGTTGGACGTGATATTTGAAGACGAGTATTTGCGGGTGATAAATAAACCTTCTGGTATGGTCGTGCATCCGGGCGCTGGCAATCCCGATGGCACATTACTGAACGCGTTGCTGCATCGTGAGCCGGCGTTGGCGGAACTCCCGCGCGCTGGCATCGTCCACCGTCTCGACAAGGACACCTCGGGGCTCATGGTGGTGGCGCGTACGCAGGTCGTGCGACAACGACTGATTCGCCAGCTCCAGGCGCGCCGCGTGGCCCGGGTATATCTCGCGGTCGCGTACGGCGTCATGGTGTCTGGCGGCCGTATCGAAGCGCCGGTTGGCCGCGACCCACGTGATCGTGTGCGTATGGCGGTCACCCCTAAAGGTAAATCCGCTATCACGCGAATTCGGGTCGAGCAACGATACCGGCACCACAGTTTATTACGTGCCGAATTGGAAACCGGTCGTACCCACCAGATTCGCGTGCATTTGGCGCATCACGGTTTTCCATTGGTGGGTGACCCGGTATACGGAGGTCGGCTGCGGATTCCACCGCACGCCGGTGATCGTTTGCGCGATACGCTGCGCTGTCTACGCCGGCAAGCATTGCACGCAGCGGAACTTCGGCTTGTGCATCCGGTCACGGAACACGACATGACCTGGACGCAGTTGCCGCCGGCCGATCTGCAGGAATTAATCGATGCGTTGGCGGATGACGCTGCGACCGACTTCGAGCCCCGGCCGTGACTAGCGATGCGGTTCGCTGTATTGCGCCGATTTGGCCCGCGCCGCCGGGCGTCAAAGCGCTGACGACGTTGCGTACCGCGGGTGTTAGTCAGGCGCCGCACGAGTCACTGAATTTGGCCGTCCATGTCGACGATAACGACGTCGCGGTTCGGGAAAATCGCCGCCGGCTTGCGAGTGCGCTACAGCTGCCGGGTGAACCGGTTTGGTTGCGGCAGGTGCACGGCCGCCGCATCGTCGATGCGACTAATGCGGTGTCCGGGTGCGAAGCGGATGGCGCGCGAACCGCGCAGTCGGATGTGGTTTGTGCGGTATTGACCGCGGATTGTTTGCCGGTGTTTCTGTGTAATCGGTCAGGAACCGAAGTCGCCGTATTGCACGCCGGATGGCGTGGCCTCGCGGCTGGGGTTATCGAGAGCGGAATCGCCGCACTCGAGTCGCCGCCCGAGCAACTTGTGGCAGGGTTCGGCCCGGCGATCGGACCGCGTCGATTTGAAATTGGCGCGGAAGTGCGAGAGCGTTTGTTGGAGTCCGACCCAAGCAGTAGCACGGCATTCGCGGCTTCTGCTAACAGCGGTCGTTGGATGGCGGATCTGTATCGGTTGGCGGCACTCAGATTGTCCCGGGCAGGTGTTACGATGGCCGCAGCGTGGGCTCAGTATCCGTGTACCTACGAGCAGAGTGATCGGTATTTTTCCTACCGGCGCAGTGGCGTATGTGGACGCATGGCGTCGTTGATTTGGATCGATGCATAGCCTTAGTGCTCCGCCGTGGATCTGATGACCCCGATGTGAGTCGATCAAATCACATTGAACAGTAACGAAAAATCCGCGGCGTGCACGTGCTTGGTTATTGCGCCTACCGAAATATAGTCGACACCCGTTTTGGCTATCTCCGCGATGTTGTCCAAGGTAACGTTCCCGGATGCTTCCAATAGCGCTCGGCCGGCATTCACGGTGACAGCGTCGCTGAGCTGCTGCAGGTTGAAGTTGTCAAGTAGTATCCGCTGCGCTCCGGCGTCGAGCGCTTCGGTGAGTTCTGCGACCGACTCGACCTCCACTTCCACGAAAGCGCTGTCCGGTGCGTGGCTGCGTGCGGTTCGGATTGCGGCAGCCATCGTCGCGGTCGAACGTAGATGATTCTCCTTGATAAGTATACCGTCGTACAGGCCGATACGGTGATTGATTCCGCCCCCGATTCGCACCGCGTATTTTTGCGCTAAGCGCAACCCCGGAATGGTCTTGCGGGTATCTAACACGCGGGCTTTGGCGCCGATGAGGCGATCTGAAAATTGCCTGGCTTGGTTGGCGGTTCCCGAGAGTATTTGTAAGAAATTCAGTGCGGTACGTTCGCCGCTAAGGATGGGTCGCGCAGGCCCATACAGCTCACAGACTTGTTGTTCTGGAGCGGCCTTCGCGCCCTCGTCGATCCGCCATTCGATACGGATATCATCGCTGAGTTGGCGAAACGTTTCATCGAACCACGGTCGGCCACACACCACGGTGGATTCGCGGCTGATGACGCGTGCAATGGCCAATGTGGCGTCAGGCACTAACGCGGCGGTTAAGTCCCCGTCACCGATGTCTTCCGCCAGTGCTGTCTGCACGGCGATAACAATATGTTGGGGAGTTGTGACCATAGAACCCCTTAATGTAAATATTCGAACCGGTGTGCATTGTACGCCGGAGTAAATGCGACGTACTAACCGAATGCTATATGTATCGACGCTATCGAACGCCGCGTGCCACCAATTCGCATCGACGCGGTAGCCGGTGAATGACGATGGATGTGAAATGTACTCGATTCGATGCGCGAATAAATACCGATCGAATTCACCGGTAACTTAATTCACAGTTTCTATTGGTCGCGTGATTGTTGACCTGCGTCGCGTCGTAAAAATTCCACGAACTTCGATCCATGGCTATCCAACAGTTGACATGGTGCAACAATTCGTTATTCTGTTAGCGGGGCAGGGCGAAAAACCTGCCGCAAAGTTCGAGCTTCCAATCTCAGCCGAAATAACTATTTACGAAGTGTAGACGGTAGCAAAATATATGAACTCCCAATACGCCGAAGTATTGCCGCCGTCATGGGATAAGTTTGCACGATTTTTCTCCGCACTCGGTGATCGATATCGGCAAAAAATACTATTGACCTTTGAACCCGGCGAGGAACTTTGCGTAAATCAAATCGCCAACTTGTTTGAGGTAAGCCGCCCCGCGATTTCGCATCATTTAAAAGTACTTAAAGAGGCGGAATGGTTGTTGTGTGAGAAGCGCGGCAAAGAAGTGTACTATCGGGTTAATTACGCGTATTGTGCGGCGGTGTTGGGAGACGTTCACGAGTTCGTCAAAACGAAAACACCTTGCAATACGTCTACAGCCGCTAGCCAAGCTACAAGTGGGAGCGGTGCGATTTATGCTCACGACTGATGCCGGCGGAGCGGCGGGTACGTCATCAGTATGATCTAGATCCGAACCCCTCACGAGTTATGGTCTGTTCTATTCCCCTTGAGTTTTTGATTGCGGAATCGCCGCGTCTATGTCGGATGACATCTGGACGATAATCAACGAATCCCTGCTGCGTACGCCCCAGCAAACGGCTTGGGTCCGGCGTGGCAAGGGTGGCACCCGCGAGCTGTTCAGCTATGGCACGGTGCGCGATTACGCGCTCCGTCTGGCCAGCGCATTACGGAGTAGGGGGGTGGGGGCCGGTGACATTGTCGGTGTCGTCGGTCCGAACGGACCCGAGTGGGGTATCGCGGCACTGGCCGTATGGCGCCTGGGTGCCGTGGTAGCACCGATCCATATCGGTAACAGCGCTGATGACGTCGCGGCGCAAAATCGCGCGCTAAATTCAAGACTTGTACTGACCTATAGCAGCCCACATGAATTTCCCGATGCGATGCCAGTGGCATTGGCAAGTTTGGAGGAGCCACCGCTAACTGATGATGATCCACAGCGTGACACCGCAGCGCATCGCGAAGCGGCCCGCATCTATACTTCCGGTAGCACCGGAAATCCGAAGATGGTGCGGCTTTCGCATCGCAACATAAGTTCGAATTTTCGTGCCGCCTCTAAGCTTGCCCATATCAACGCCGACGATCGGTTTTTGTCGTTGTTGCCGTTGTCACATGCAATGGAAATGACCGGTGGCATGTTGGCGCCGTTGTCGTGTGGTTCGTCGATTATTTTGCCTCGGGTGTTAGCCGCAGCGGAGATTCTTGAAGCAATCGAACAGGAGCGAATTTCCATCGTAATCGGTGTACCGCGTTTGTATCGCAACATCATGCGCGGCCTCGAAAAACGATTTCAGCAAGCCGGCCCACTGCTGAATGGGTACCGACGGATATTAGTGGCATTGCCGTTGCCGCTGCGACGACTTCTGAACTGGCCGATTCGACGCCGATTTGGTGGCCGCATCAAAGCCTGGGTAAGCGGTGGTTCTCGACTTGATCCCGAGATAAGCGAGTATTTTCGCCAACTCGGGCTGTCGTTACGACAGGGTTACGGATTGACGGAAACGTCTCCGTTGGTGAGTCTGCAGGAAGACTTCGATCCGGTTTTGGACAGCGTCGGTAAGGTCGTCGACGGGGTCGACGTGAAAATTCACAATCCCGACCCCAACGGCTGCGGCGAATTGTGGATTCGCGGCCCGAATGTGATGTTAGGTTATGTCAATGAAGCGCAGACCCGAGAAGTCATGGATGGCGACTGGTACAAAACGGGGGACATCGGCCGTGTCGATGCGGTCGGTAATATCACTCTGACCGGGCGCAGTAAACGCTTGATAGTGACCGAGGCCGGCAAGAATGTTTACCCTGAGGAACTCGAAGTGTTGCTGGAGCGCTTCGAGATCGTCAAGGAGGCCGCTGTGTTGGAACGGGATGCGCGCCCGGTCGCGATTTTTGCACTCGATGGCGACGACCCGGAAGCGGTGGCACGTGATCTGATCAAGCGATTCAACACCAAAACATCCGCCCACAATCAGATCGCACGTTACGCCATCGTTGAGGAATTGCCGCGCACGCCCCTGGGCAAGGTGGCCATTAGCAAGCTCGACGAAGTATTCACCGAATTCGAGGTTAATCGCAGCTGACCGGCGGATCGCGACCCGTGCGGCAAGCCCTATGAACGCTTCTGGCTGGGGGTTGCTGGTCGTTGCAGCCGCGTTTCTCGGCTGGGCTGGGCGGCGATTGTGGGTCGCTTGCGAGCGCTCCAATCGTGCCGACTGGGGCAATGCATGGCTGAATCGATTGGACGGCCTAAATCGATTGTTCTGCCGTTGGTATCACCGTTTGGAACCCGCTACCGTTGCCCTACCTGCGCAAGGTGCCGCAGTGGTCGTGGCTAATCATGTATCCGGGTTGGATCCGTTGCTCATTCTCGCCGCCTGCGACCGGCCGTTGCGGTTTGTAATCGCGCGCGAGCAGTACGAGCGTTTCGGGTTGTGTTGGTTGTTTCGAGCACTCCGTCTGATCCCGGTCGATCGCGAGCGCAGTCCGGAGAAGGCATTGTTCGCGGCGCGTGCCGCATTGCAGCAAGGCGACGTTATCGCGATATTTCCGCACGGCGGAATCTATCCGCCGAATCCACCTCCGCCGGTGCAACGCGGCGCCGCGTTTCTGGCCAGCCTCGTGGCAGCGCCCATTGTGCCGTTACGGCTCGACGGCGTACGCGGCGAAGGCCATATCTTGCTTGCCGTGTTGATGCGTAGCCGCGCGAAAGTACACACCGGCAATTGGTTGCAATGTCGTCGTGAGCAAATCGGCGATTGTTTGGCTCAACTCGAGTCGTTTTTCGCAAAAACCTAACCCGGATACTTCATGAAGGGTTCGGAGTTCAGGGGAAATCGGGCTAAGGAGTCGTGCCGAGTACGACGGCCGATTTATCCTGAATCCGAACAGGACAAACTGTGCGGCGGCCCCGTGCCCTACAAAACTGCGTAACCTTTTCAAATATTGAGAGGATCCTTGGTCCATCGTCCGCCTTCGTGAAATATCCGGGCTAATCAGGCTCGGCGTCTGCCCGCATCGGTCCGTGCACGATGCGCCAGGGCGTGTTGCTAAGATGTGGTTTCTGATATGGAATCGGCTTGAATCGCCGACCTCAGACCCCACTAATAGCAATAACGCTAGTGGTATCGATACGCCCGACGGACCTAATCGTGCTCCGACCATCGAGCCACTAAACGATGCGTGACGATCATCTGGCTTTCGCGTGAGCCTCGACGGCAACGCGAACACTAATTCTGGAGGCACCGGCCATGCGGATGGACAAGTTGACTACGAAATTACAACTGGCGCTGAGTGACGCGCAAAGCCTGGCCGTGGGCCGCGACCATCAATTTATTGAGCCGCTGCATTTGATGTTGGCGATGCTTGACCAAGACGGCGGAACCATTCGGCCGCTATTGACTCGCAGCGACGTGAACGTTAATCAATTGCGCTCGCAATTGGGCGAGGCGTTGGAGCGTCTACCTCGGGTCGAGAATCTTGGCGGCGATGTGCATCTTTCCAATGATCTCGGAAAGTTGCTTAATGTTGCCGATAAACTCGCGCAGCAGCGCCAGGATCAGTTTATTTCCAGCGAGTTGTTCCTATTGGCCGCGCTGGACGACCGAGGTGCGTTAGCGGATGTCCTGCGCAGCGCAGGCGCATCGAAAGCCGGTGTCGAAAGCGCGGTCGAGCAGATGCGCGGCGGCCAAAGCATCGATGATCCGAGCGCCGAAGAACAGCGCCAGGCGTTGGGCAAATACACCATCGATCTGACCGAGCGTGCGGAGCAAGGCAAGCTCGATCCGGTCATCGGCCGCGACGACGAGATTCGGCGCACCATCCAGGTGTTACAACGTCGTACTAAAAATAACCCGGTGTTGATCGGCGAGCCCGGCGTCGGCAAGACCGCTATCGTCGAGGGGTTGGCACAACGCATCATCAATGGCGAAGTTCCCGACGGAGTCAAGGGCAAGCGCTTGTTGGCGCTCGATATGGGTGCGTTAATCGCGGGAGCGAAGTTTCGCGGCGAGTTTGAGGAGCGTTTGAAAGCCGTGCTGAACGATTTGGCCAAACAGGAAGGGCAGATCATCTTGTTTGTCGATGAACTGCACACGATGGTGGGCGCCGGCAAAGCGGAAGGTGCGATGGACGCCGGAAATATGTTGAAGCCTGCGCTGGCGCGCGGTGAATTGCATTGCGTTGGCGCCACCACGCTCGACGAATACCGCAAATACGTAGAGAAGGACGCCGCATTAGAGCGTCGTTTTCAAAAGATTCTCGTGGACGAGCCCAGTGTCGAGGACACAATTGCGATTTTGCGCGGACTGAAAGAAAAGTATGAGGTGCATCATGGCGTGGACATCACCGATCCTGCGATTGTCGCGGCCAGTACGTTGTCGCACCGTTATATCAGCGATCGCCAGTTACCGGACAAAGCCATCGATTTGGTGGACGAAGCCGCGAGCCGAATTCGCATGGAGATCGACTCCAAACCCGAGACCATGGATCGATTAGACCGGCGCCTTATTCAACTAAAGATCGAACGCGAGGCGCTGCGAAAGGAGACCGACAACGCATCAAAAACCCGGCTCAGCAACTTGGAACGCGACATCGTCGAATTGGAACGTGAATACGCGGAGTTGGAAGAGATATGGAACGCGGAAAAGGCCGCCGTGCAGGGCTCACAACATCTAAAGGAAGAACTCGATCGTACCCGGGTGGAAATGGAGGCCGCGCGGCGCGCCGGTGATTTGGGTCGCATGTCGGAGTTGCAGTACGGGCGTATCCCTCAGCTTGAAAAGCAGTTGGAGGAGGCGACCGAATCCGACGAGCGCGACATGCAGTTGCTGCGCAACAAGGTGACCGACGAGGAGATCGCAGAGGTCGTGTCGAAATGGACCGGTATTCCGGTGGCCAAAATGCTGGAGGGCGAAAAGGAAAAACTATTGCGTATGGAGGATGAGTTGCATGCCTGGGTTGTGGGTCAGGACGAAGCCGTAAACGCCGTGGCCAATGCGATTCGTCGTTCGCGTGCGGGGTTATCCGATCCCAATCGGCCGTACGGTTCATTTATGTTTTTGGGCCCGACCGGCGTTGGTAAAACCGAGCTATCGAAAGCGCTCGCGGAATTTTTGTTCGATTCCCAAGAGGCGATGATTCGCGTCGATATGTCGGAGTATATGGAGAAACACTCCGTGGCGCGCTTGATCGGTGCGCCGCCGGGATACGTCGGCTATGAAGAAGGGGGTCACTTGACCGAGGCCGTGCGCCGCAAACCCTATTCGGTGATCCTCATGGATGAAGTGGAAAAAGCCCACCACGATGTTTTTAACGTGCTGTTGCAGGTGCTCGATGACGGGCGTTTGACCGACGGCCAGGGACGAACCGTGGATTTTCGTAATACCGTGATTATCATGACATCGAATCTCGGTTCCGGCGATATACAGGATCTCGCGGGCGAAACGAACTACGACGCGATGAAAGCGGCGGTCATGAATATCGTGACGAGTCATTTTCGACCGGAATTCATCAATCGCGTCGATGAATTGGTGGTGTTCCACCCGCTCGATAAAGTGCAGTTGCATCGAATCGCAGAGATCCAGGTGCAGTATTTGCGCGATCGGTTGGCGAGCCGCGATATGGGTTTGACACTGAGTGACGCAGCGCTGGAGCGCTTGACCGACGTCGGTTTCGATCCGGTCTACGGCGCACGACCATTGCGGCGCGCGATTCAGACCTCGATCGAAAACGGTTTGGCACAGGACATTCTTTCCGGAAATTTCGGCCCGGGCGACGTGATCGTTGTCGATATCGCGGGCGGCGAATTCGCGTTTCGCAAACAAGCCGGCGCCACCTCGCAAGTCGCGTAGCCGCGATCGTCCTGGCGACGAAGTTTCGGTCAGCATATGCCGGCTAGAGGCGCAGCCGAAAGCCGGCAATTGATTGCGTTATCCCCCGAACCCAATATGCCGGATTTCGCCATCGCTCTATCTGGCCTACGATGGCTTTTTTTACCGATGGGTGGCGCCGGGCGTCATATTCGTCGCTGATCGGACTTCATAAAAGATCCAGGCTAAAATACCCACCATCACGATCCGAGGGAGCCAACCGATGAAGGCCATGATACTCGCAGCGGGAAAGGGTACCCGGATGCGCCCGCTGACCCATGAATTGCCGAAACCGATGATTCCCATCCTCGGTAAACCGGTTATGGAGTACCTCGTCGAAGAGCTTTCACGGCACGGTTTCGACGAAATCATGGTCAATGTGAGTCACCTGCCGGATCGCATCGAACGTTATTTCGGCGACGGCCGTCGATGGGGCGTTGATATCGGCTATTCGTTCGAAGGATATATAGACAACGGTGCAATCACCGCAGTGCCGGTGGGGTCTGCAGGGGGATTAAAACGCATTCAAGAGTTCAGCGGATTTTTCGACGATACATTTCTTGTCGTCTGCGGCGACGCGCTGATCGACCTCGATCTCACTGCCGCGTTGCGACGTCATTGGCAGTCCGGCGCGAAAGCCAGCCTCGTCGTATGCGGTGTGCCGGCGGACCGGGTCAGCAACTATGGCGTCGTGGTGTGCGAACCGGACGGGCGGATCACTTCGTTTCAGGAAAAACCGTCCGCTACCGAGGCGCGTTCCAACCTGGTAAATACGGGCATTTATATTTTTGAGCCGGAAGTACTGGATCTGATTCCGGCCGGCCAACGTTACGATATCGGCAGCCAGCTATTCCCCGATCTGCTCAAACGCGAGGTGCCGTTTAGTGCCATTACGCTGCCGTTCCATTGGATCGATATCGGCCGGGTCAGCGATTACTGGGAAGCCAATCAGCAAATGATGCGCGGTCATCTGCGGGATATCGGTATGCCCGGCCAAGTGCTGCGGCCCGGTGTCTGGGGTGGATTAAACGTCAATGTGGATTGGGACCATGTGCATATCGAGGGCCCGGTGTATATAGGCGCCGGGTCATCGTTGGAAGCTGGCTGCACGATTGTCGGCCCGACCTGGATCGGTCACGGTTGTCATCTGCAGGGCGGGGCATTCGTGGCGCAAAGCATATTGTTCGAGCATACCCGGATCGGACCCCACGGCCGGGTCGAAGAAGCGGTCGTATTCGGGCGAAACTGCGTCGATCGCGACGGCAACCCCATCGACACGGCCCACCCGAGTGACGTGGATTGGGTCGGCGACGCGCGCGATCCGGGGTCGCTAGGGGCGACCGCGGCCTAGCTCGAGTCTGCGGTCGACTGGTCTGTGCCAGCCGCCACCAGCAGCGTGTTCATGCGTCGTACGAAATCGGCGGGCTCGGATAACCGGGCGCCTTCGCTGAGGGCCGCTTGGTCGAATAATACGAGTGCCCAATCATCGAGTTGGGCGTGTTCCGGGGACAGGTTGCGGATCAACGGATGATTGGGATTGATTTCGAGAATTGGTTTTGCGCCCGGTGCATCCTGGCCGACGGCCTGTAGGATGCGTTCGAGATTGCCACCGAGATCATGCTCGTCGGCCACGAGGCAGGCCGGAGAATCGGTTAGTCGTTGGCTGATGCGCACGTCTTTGACCTTGCCATCGAGGATTTCTTTGAGCTTGGTGGCGAGGTCGCCGAATTCTTCCGTGGTTTCCTTATGCTTTTTCTCGCTGCTCGAATCGCCGCCCAGTTCATCCAGATCAAGTGCGCCTTTGGCCACAGATTTCAACGGTTTATCGGCAAATTCAGTCAGTTGGCTGACCAGCCATTCATCGATCGGGTCGCTGAGCAACAGCACTTCGATGTCGTGCTTGCGGAAGATCTCGAGGTGGGGTGAGCTCGCTGCGGCGGCGTGGCTTTCCGCGGTAATGTAATAAATCGCTTTTTGTTTCATTGGCATGCGCTTAACGTAGGTGTCCAGCGCGACGGTTTGCTCGGGGCCGTCCTCGGTCGTCGCGAAACGCAGCAGTTCGGAAATGGACTGACGGTTATCGGCATCCTCGACGATGCCTTCCTTGAAGGCCTTGCCGAATTCCGTCCAAAAAATTTGATACTTTTCGTTATCCTGTTGTGCGATTTTTTTGATTTCCGCCAACACCTTTTTTACCGATGCCGCACGGATCCGGTCGATATCCTTATTGTGTTGTAGGAACTCGCGAGACACGTTGAGGGGCAGGTCCGAGGAATCGATGATGCCGCGCACGAAGCGTAAATACGCGGGCATGAGATGCTTGGTGTCGTCCATAATGAAAATCCGCCGCACGTACAGCTTGACGCCGTGTTGACGGTCGCGATCCCAGAGATCAAACGGCGCCTTGGACGGAATAAACAGCAAGGACACGTATTCCTGTTTGCCTTCGACCCGATTGTGCAAGGTCGCTAGCGGCGGCTCAGGGTCATAACTCAGCGATGAGTACAGCCCTTGATATTCTTCCTCGGATATTTCGTTTTTGGGTCGTGACCACAATGCCGATCCTTTGTTTACGACATCCCACTTCCCTTCGGTGCTAGCGGTTTCCCCTTGTTCGGAGTCTGTTTGCTCGCCGACCTCGCGCGGCATCCGAATTGGCAATGACACATGGTCTGAGTACTTGCTAATAATGTGGCGAACTCGAAAGTTCTCGAGAAACTCGGATTCTGAGTCGCGCAGGTGCAGCGTGACCGACGTTCCGTTGTGGGCCTGGGTAACGGATTCGAGCGAATACTCACCGGTCCCGGCAGATGTCCAGCGCACACCACTTTCGTCGGGCTCGCCGGCTTTGCGGGTACTCAGCGTTACTCGGTCTGCCACCATGAACACCGAGTAAAAGCCCACGCCAAATTGGCCAATGAGGTTGGCGTCTTTGGTTTGTTCGCCACTTAGTGCGCTGACGAACTCTTTAGTGCCGGAGCGTGCGATCGTGCCGATATTTTCGATGACTTCGTCGCGATTCATGCCGATGCCGCGGTCGCTGATGGTAAGGGTTTTGTTGTCCTTGTCGATCTCTACGGTGATCGCGAGCTCATCGCCGTCGGCCACGAGGGAGCTGTCCGTCAATGCGGCGAAGCGCAGCCGATCCGTGGCGTCGGATGCGTTCGAGATCAACTCACGCAAAAATACTTCTTTGTGGGTGTACAGTGAGTTGACCATTAGGTGCAGCAATTGCTGCACTTCGGCCTCGAACGTAAACGACTCAGCAGTGGCGGATTTGGTCATAATGCGTCTCTTATAAGAAGTGGCGTTTGAATACTATCCAGACAGTGTAAATAGGGCCCGGGGACAAAATTTCAAGGGTCCAGTGGTGTACACTACGCGGCGTTGACGGTGCCACCCGCCTTTCGTATATTCCCGAAGTTTGCCGGGCGATTACCGGCAACGCATCGGGGTATAGCGCAGCCTGGTAGCGCACCTGCTTTGGGAGCAGGGTGTCGGGGGTTCAAATCCCTCTACCCCGACCAATTCTTGTTTCCGGCGGCACATGGACTGCTACGGTGGCTTCACCCACGGCAAGCCACGCCGGGAACCACAAAATGGCGCCCGTAGCTCAACCGGATAGAGCAACGGCCTTCAAGCGGTCGCGGTGATAAGCCGGACTGCGAAACGGAGCCTTCGCGGGGAAACGGAACCTGCGAAGTGCAGGGCACTGTATCGGTGAAACCTTAGCGCGCAAGCGTTGGCGATACCGAGGAAACCGACCGCCACGGGCAGACCCTCGTTGGGAATGCGCGGCGGACGAAGCCCGAAGGCTTGGCTTGGCGCCAAGGGTAGGGTTTCTCAGGCTGGGAGGCTAGCCCGGGATCCGTAGAGACTATACGTGCTCCGCCTGAGACGGTGAAGATATAGTCCAGACCACGAACTCGCATGAGCCGTAGCGGATCACGGCGGCGATTGGAGGCGGCGAAAGTCGAAGTGGTATGCTAAGCCGTAGGTTACAGGTTCGAGTCCTGTCGGGCGCGCCATGTCCGCGAACTCGACGTACCGTGCGATTGGCGCGCGGGCGTAAGTTTCGCGTTGGCG
>CAXMMZ010000047.1:0-1614 GCA_964194565.1 Arenicellales bacterium | reverse complement strand
AACAACGGCAACAACGGCAAAAAGTACCACTGCCAGAATCCACCCTGCTGGTGCAACACGATCTCTCGTAAATTCAAACTACCGGCCACCATCAACACGCCCACCAACGCAAATCCCATCGGAATTTCGTAGGCAACGATTTGCGCCGCGGAACGCATGGCTCCGATAAACGCGTATTTCGAATTTGATGCCCAGCCGGCGATAATCACGCCGTAGACCCCCATCGAAGTCAACGCGAGGATATACAACAAACTCGCATCGATATCGGCCAACACCAACGAATCGGTAAACGGTACGACGGCCCACGCCGCCAGCGCGGGCGTGATGGACAGTACCGGCGCGATGATAAACAGGAAGCGGTTGGCGTTACTGGGGATAATAATCTCTTTGAACAACAGCTTCAGCGCATCGGCAATAGGTTGCCCCCACCCCGCAGGCCCGACACGATTCGGTCCGACCCGAACCTGGATACGGCCGATCACCTTGCGTTCCGCAAAGGTGAGATAAGCCACCGCCAGCATCAACGGTGCAACGATGAGCGTGATTTTGATGAGGCTGTAGATACCGATCTGCAACCAACCCGGCACCATGCCCCACAACGACATCAGCATCTCGCTCATCGTCAGACTGCCACCAGCCGAACCGATACAGCGGCGCCGATGTCTACGGTCTCCGCATAACCCGCGGGTATGTATACGCATCCGTCGGGCACTCGCGGATCGATCACCACGGGCAAGCGCACCGATGCGAGATCTGTCTGCACTTCAACCGCGTCGCGGCCATCCAGCGCGATCCGCTCAGCTTGCGCCGCGTTTAAGTACGCAGCAGCGGTAGGATTATCGGCCGTAGCCTGTAGCGCGCCGGCGCGGCGCACCGTCGCATCGACCGCGTACAACGGCACGTCACTGATTCGTTCGAGTCCATCGGTAGGACGGGCGATATTGGGTGCCGGTAGTTGCCACTCTGATACTTCCGCACGCGCGTCAATATCGGTCAGGTCGACTTCGGCGCCGACATCGGCAACCGTGACATAGTCAAAACCTTCGATTTGTAAAAGGTTGCCCAGCACCCTCAATATCTTCCATCCAGGCCGCGCTTCGCCGGGGGCCGCAACCGCCGCGGACGCGTTTTGTACCCGACCTGTACAGTTAACATAGGTTCCGTCGGTTTCGGCAAACGTGGCGATTGGCAACACCACATTGGCGGCTTCCTGACCGGAGCGAAACGCACTAAAGCTCACGACAAAGTTCGCGCTCTGTAGCGCGGCACGCGCGGCGCTGCCATCCAGGCAGTCCAACTCGGGATCGATCCCAAAAGTAATATACGCGCCCAGCGGTTTCTCAAGCATCGCCGCCGCGTGCCGACCGCTCACCGACGCGGCGACACCATCGGCCAGCCGTTGCGGCACCGCACCCGCTATCCACCCGGCCGCACTATTCGCGTCCGGTAATACACCTAGGGTCGCACCACTCGCGGTCGCGAGCCATTGTGCGATGGCGCGCAACGCGCTGAAGTCCACATGCTGCAGCGCCGTCGAACCCAATACGATCGACGCCCGGGCACCGTGCTCCGCCAGTTGTTTGGCAATTCCGCTGCTACCCGAATCGTCGAACT
>CAXMMZ010000046.1:0-9902 GCA_964194565.1 Arenicellales bacterium | reverse complement strand
TTGCGCATTCACTCGGGGTTGGTCGAGATACGCATAAGTGCATGGTGACCCCGGGCCTCCTTGCATGTAGGCGCGTCCCTGCTGCCGATAGATCTGCTGGTACAGCATTTTAAGCAACGCGCTATAGGCGATGTCGAAGCGCATCGCGCTGTGCGCCGGCGTCGCTGCTAATGTCAGCGCGACAACCGCCAAGCAAACGCGAATCAGTCGGAGTGTTGCATGCATAGTGAAGTACCGTTTGCGGAGTTTCGGTTCGACTGTTGGTTCAGAATATACGGTTGAGCGCGTGAATGAGCTTAGCCACTTCGGTCTGGTCGTTGTAGTGCACCATGCTTGTGCGCACTACACCGTCGTGCTCCACAGCGTCTGCTGATACGCGGTAAGGAGCCCGGGGTTGTACGTGTGTTTCCGAAACGTATTGATTGATATGACCGGCGCCGAAGCGGGACACGAATGTGCCGCCAGTGTTTTCAAAAAAACCCCCAAGTCCCGATGTTCGGAAATTGGCGGCGGCCGAACGCGACGTCAAGTTTATTACGTGGAGTCATATCGATTTCGCACTAACTGCGATGACGTATGCCGATGGCAGCACCGAGGTGTCTGGGCCGGGGTAACTGCCGGTGCGATTCGAGCATCGTTTTGAGCCGCCGTAACGCGGCGGCGGGTAGCTTAGTCGGTCGCCGTGTCTTAAGGTCTATGTGAAGCGTAATCTGTTCCGTCGTGGCAACGATTGTGCCGTTGCTATCGCGGCGCATAGATAAAAAATAGTGAATGCGCTTGCTGTCGAAGTCGATCATCTGGAATTCCGTCGAAAATATCTCACCTTGTGTCAGCTCGTGCAGATAATGGAGATGATTTTGCAACACGAAACAGGATCCTTCGCCACGTTCCACATACTGTTGTCCAATTTCCAAAATATCGAGTACATGGTCAAGCGCTCTGTCGAAAGCCAGTACGTAATAGGCAAGATTCATGTGACTGTTATAATCGATCCACTCCGCCAACACCGACTGGGGCGGGCAAATCACGGGCCGGGGCGCTGGGTCACTGGTCATGGCCCGGCATGATAGCCGCTAAGTAGCGGCAGGCAAAGGCAGCATACGTGTGGACGCATAAACGTACACGACCATGGTGCAGTGCAGGCGTTGATGAACCGCCTTAGTGTGCAGATTGACCCAAGCCGATTTGTGCCGCGCTATAACGTGGCACCCGGCGCGCGATCCGTCGTGGCGCACGGTGTGTCTCGCAGCCTGAAGCGGCGTTGGCGCCGTGTTGAGCGGCCACTGCTACGGTTTATGGGGCCGCGCCAAATACTCGTCGGTCTGCATTTCGCACAGTCGGCTCGCGGTGCGCTCAAATTCCTCGGTCAAACGTGTACCGCGATACAGTTGGTCGGGTGGCGCGGCGGCGGAAACTATTAGGTTCACCGAGCGATCGTAAAATTCGTCCACCAGTTGAATATATCTTCGCGTGGCGTCACTGTCGTCGTCATCCAGGGTTGGCACGTTTCCGATCAATACGGTATGTAGATAGCGCGATAACTCGACATAATCCGAATGCGAACGCGGCCCGTCACATATGTTGCGAAATTCGAACCAAGCGATGCCGTCGCTTACTGCGCATACCGGTATTGTGCGACCCAACACCTCGATGCTGTGACCGGATGGCCCGGGTTGATCGCTGCATCCAACTAACTGCTGAAAACTCTCGGCGAGTCCCGCTTCGGCCGCGTCGTCCAATGGGCTGTGGTACGTTTCGGCCTGACGGAGCACCGTCAACCGATAATCAATACTCCCGTCTAAATGGAACACCGTGTTGTGTCGTTTAATTAATTCGATAGCAGGTAGGAAGCGATCCCGCTGCAATCCACCTTCATACAAATCGTCGGGGTGTCGGTTCGATGTCGCAACCAGAGTCACGCCGTGTCGAAACATCGATTTCAACAATCCGGAGAGAATCATCGCATCGGTAATATCCGAGACGAAAAATTCATCGAAGCAAAGCACCCGTATGGTCTCCGCAAGGCGCTGGCCAATGTGCTCGAGGGGATCGGGACGATCTTTTAGTGTGCCCAGCGCGCTATGGGTTTGTTGCATAAATCGATAGAAATGAATCCGCCGTTTCTCCGCAAACGGTAGGCACTCATAAAAAACATCCATAAGGTGCGATTTGCCGCGACCCACCCCTCCCCAAAGATAAACTCCGGTCTCGGCCTTTCTCGGAGCGTCGCTAATCCAATGCCACGCGCGTTGCAGTAGTGGCGTTGCCGGTATGGTCGTGGTAAGGCGTTGGTATAGTGTGTCGAGAAGATCGGCGGCGTCGCGTTGTATGGGGTCATCGCGAAACCCCGGGCGTTGCGTGTCTTGTTGATAACGCGAGTTTGGGCCCATCACAAGCAACCCGATTTAGGTTCAACCAACGTCGTGCTCCAAGCTGCCCGTCGTTTGATAGTCAATCGTGGGGTGTGTACGCGCGTCGGTGCTCCGCGCTCATAATAGTCATGAGGTGTTTGATTTCGCGTTTTAGTGCGGCAATATCGAACTCCAGCATCAGCGACCAGTAATCCACACAATACCAGTGCAGGTGGCCTTCGACATGACGCATTTGTTTACGTAAATCCAGCAGCGCTTGGTCCCCGCTCAGCGCACGCTGTTCAGCGAAACGCTTTGGCACGTGTTGTAACCAGAATACATTGTCGTAGTTCAGATCCAGCAACGTACCGTCCAAATCCAACAATACAACATCGGTCCGGTCCCAATGAATTGCCGGTACGGTCATTTCGATGCTATTGCCGATTTCATTCGATCTCGATTTTCGGTTACGCTTCGCGCCTCCATCCCTGAAAAGTTAGGGAGTTGGTACGCCGATATTTTGATCGCGCCGGTAATGGATAACAACCCGGATATGTGGACTTTCTACAACGTTTATGGTGCTACGTGTGCGCTGAGTGCGAGCTAATACGAGATTTCCGATATGCATGCCGATAAATTGACAACGTTGTTACCCGAAGTCGTGGCGATCGCCAAGGCGGCCGGTGCGGAAATAATGGATGTGTATAGCGGCGGGTTCGAAGTGGAGACAAAAGGCGATGGCTCGCCGCTCACGATTGCTGATCGGCGTGCTCATGCGTTGATTGAAAAGCGACTCACTGCGTTAAGCCCAAGCATCCCGGTATTGTCTGAAGAATCGCGGCAGATCGACTATTCGGAGCGCGCGGCGTGGCCGATGTTCTGGTTGGTGGACCCACTGGACGGCACTAAGGAATTCGTGAAGCGCAATGGCGAATTCACCGTTAACATCGCCCTCATCGCCGGCATCGCGCCGTGTCTTGGCGTCGTGTACACCCCGGCCCAGGACGTGACCCACTCGGCTGCGACAGGCTGCGGCGCGTATCGTCAACACGTCGCCGATCGACCCGAACCGATCCGGGTGCGCGCGTATCGTGACGGTCCCGCGACCGTGGTGGCAAGTCGCTCGCATGCGGGCGACGCGTTGCAGGCGTTTAACGAACGATTGCGTGCCCACAGCGGCGAGATCGAACTGCGTAGCATGGGCAGCGCCCTTAAGCTGTGCCTGGTGGCGCAAGGCGAGGCCGATATTTATCCGCGCTTGGGTCCCACGTCGGAATGGGATACGGCCGCGGCGCAGTGCGTCGTCGAAGTGGCAGGCGGTCGCGTTGTGGATCGTTTCGACGCGCCGCTACGATATAACAAGCAGTCGTTGCTCAATCCGTGGTTTTTGGTTTACGGCGCAACCGATTTTAATTGGTGTGAATTGGTGGACGGTTTGGAGGAGTAAGTGGCAAACGGGTTTTCTGAGTACGCGCCGGTTTACGATCCGCGCGACGGAGCCAAGGCTGGCCTCAAGCACGCCAACGTCGCAGATATCGGCGAAACCGCCTCCACCACACAACCAGACTCAAGTATGCCCGGCGGGCCCAGCGGAAATCGACCGCTAATAGCACCAACCCCAGCGGCACCATCCAGAAGCCAAGGATCGGGAGGAAACCGAGGATGCCGCCGATCATGAGCAGTGCCCCGAGGCTGATTCGTATCCACGGGTTGCGATGTTTTTTAAGGTTTTGGAAGAATTTTTTTGCTACTGTTTTCATCGTGGATCGTGATTATCGACACGCGGGTAACGACACCGATTATCATCGGGTTTCGATCGCAGCCAGACAAGGGTATCCTTGAAATATATGCCGCTTCATTTCACAAAAATGCAGGCCTTAGGGAACGACTTCGTCATTATTGACGGCGTTCGCCAACAGGTTGCGCTGAGCGCCGAGCAGATTCGCTGGATGTCCGCACGCCGTATAGGTATCGGTTGCGACCAGTTGTTGGTGGCTGAGAATGGCAACGGTCAGGACGAGGACTTTGGAGTACGTATTTATAATGCCGACGGCAGCGAAGCCGAGCAATGCGGTAATGGAATTCGCTGCGTTGCGCGTTTTGTTCAAAATCAAGCGCTGACCAGTAAGACATCGATCGCGCTACGGGTGTCTGGCGCGTTGTATCGGCTGACCGTACACGACGACGATCGGGTCACCGCGGACATGGGAATTCCCGAATTCGAACCGGACCGTGTACCGTTTGTCGCAGACCGGCGGTGCGCATCCTACTCACTCGAGCTCAACGGGCAATCGTTTTCGATGGCTGTGCTGTCGATGGGTAATCCCCATGCCGTACAATTCGTCGATGACGTGGAGGTAGCGCCGGTGGCGACGATCGGACCGCTCATTGAGCATCACCGGCGATTTCCGAAGCGCACCAATGTCGAGTTCGTACAAGTGGTAGACCGATCGCGGGTACATTTACGAGTTTATGAGCGCGGCGTGGGTGAGACCCAAGCCTGCGGTAGTGGCGCGTGTGCGGCGGTAGTGGCCGCACACCAAGCGGGCTTGGTGACAGACGCTGTGCAGGTTACGCTCGAGGGCGGAGACCTTGAAATCGAGTGGGCGGGCGGCGACACTCCGGTGTATATGACGGGTCCGGCAAGCACAGTTTTTGACGGCACTTTGGAGCTTAGATAGTACTCGACCCAGTGGATATTAATGAATACAGAGCCCCGCAATTGTTCTCCTGCAAGGCGCCGTTTACCGTGAATGGTGTGTCCATTGACAGACCGGCAACACCGAACGGGTGCATTTGCGGGACTCCCCTCAGGCGGGCCGATAAGCGCCTCGCTATTTCCATCAATATCACCTTGGTCGAGTACTGGTAATGACTTCAAACGAAATCAAGCGCAAGCCAAGCAATAACGAATTCACTGACGAACAAACCGTTGGTGATTATTTGAAGGAGCACCCGGAATTCTTTACGCAGCATCCGGAGCTTCTCGCCGATCTCGCGCTTCCTGCTGCCAGCGGCGAACAAGTCGTGTCATTGGTGGAGCGGCAAGTCGCGGTGTTGCGCACCAAGAACGAATCACTCGAAGGCAGTTTCGAGGCGTTACTGGTGCGGGCGAAAGAAAACGAGTCCCTAGAGACTCGGGTCCATGCAGTCGCGATCGCAGCGGTGGCCGTTGCCACTATTGAAGAAGTGTTCGCGTCGGTGCCGGCACTGATTCGCGAACAATTCGGCATCGCCCATGCAATCATACGTCTCGGTCCGCGACCGGCCTACGCCTCGCACAGTGGTGACGACGAGGCCGAACCCGATACTGGATTGAATCGTATTATCGAGCGCGTCGCGCACCGGCGCAGCGTCTGCGACGACCGCCTCCCCCATGCGACGCTGGATTATCTTTTCAGAGACGGCGTTGCGAGCGTGGATTCCTGTGCGTTGATTCCGTTGGTGGACCGCAGTGAACATGTGCTCGGTGTGTTGGCCTTAGGGGCGGCCGACGCGAAACGGTTTCAGCCCAGCATGGGCACGGTGTTCTTGGATCGCCTGGGGTTATTGTTGGGTGCGGTTTTCGAACGTCTGTACCGGGTTGAAACCGGACATTGAAGCCAAGCGCCGCGACCATGTCGGTCCCGGAGTTTCTAAATCACCTGCGTACCGAGCGGCGTCTGTCGCCGCATACGGTCTCCGCCTATGCACGCGATCTCGCGGCATTCCAGAAGTACCGCGAAGCCCAAGCCGAAGGCGACAGTATCACGAAACTCGATAGTCGCAGTGCGCGCGCTTACGCCGCGAGTTTGCACCGCCGAGGATTATCGGGCCGCAGCGTGCAACGCAATTTATCGGCACTGCGCAGTTTTTATCGGTTTTTGATGCGCGAAGGCGCGACCCGCAGTAATCCGTTCGATGGTATTCGTGCTCCCAAGGCGCCGCGCTCGTTGCCGCGGACGCTGAGTACCGACCAGGCCGCCCAATTGGTGGCCCCGGAAGAGCGCGGCCCACTCGCCGTGCGTGATAAAGCGATCATGGAATTGTTCTATTCGTCGGGATTACGCTTAAGCGAACTGGTCGGTCTCGACGTCGCCGATTTCAGCGCCGAAGACTCACTGGTGCGGGTGCTTGGCAAAGGCAGTAAAACCCGAATTCTTCCGGTGGGTCGATACGCCATGGCGGCGCTGGCGGGATGGCTGTCGGTGCGCGCCGTGCTGGTCGCGGCCGGCGAAACCGCGCTGTTTGTGTCGCGCCACGGCAGCCGTTTGAGCGCACGTTCTGTGCAACAGCGTTTACGGCACTGGGCACGCAAGCGGGGCCTACCGATATCCGTGCACCCGCATATGTTGCGGCATTCGTTTGCGAGTCACCTGCTCGAATCCAGCAGCGACTTGCGGGCCGTGCAGGAATTGCTCGGTCACGCCAATATCTCCACGACGCAAATCTATACTCACTTGGATTTTCAGCACTTGGCCGGGGTCTATGACAAGGCCCACCCACGCGCACGCAAAAAGCGCTAGCAGCGTGTTAAAAAGCCTGATGTGGCACACTACTTCGTTAAAACTTGGCTCAATCCGCTCGTTATACTTGCTGTAAACTGCGCTTTTTCGCCAAGTTTTGCCTTGTATTGCACTCACCTTAGACTTTTACAACACGCTGCTAGTTCAGGCAAGCGGCTCAGGGCGCGAGCGGGCCGGGGCGCCGATATGCATGTTGAAAATAGCCGGCGTTATCATTATTCTTCCGGCCGCTTTCGAATTTGCCCGTCGACCAATGTCTGTTACGGGCTGCAACTGTGGAGAAAATCATGTCAGCCGTCGCATTAATACCCATCCTTCTGGGCATATTCGGTCTCGGTGCCGCGTTTTATGTATATCGATTGGTGCTGGAATATCCAGAGGGTACCGGCAAGGTCGCGGAAATCGCCCACTCGATCCATATTGGCGCGATGGTTTTTATGCGCCGCGAGTACACCGTATTGTCGATATTTGCGGCCGTTGTCACGGTACTTATATGGATTTCCGAACTCGGTTGGAAAACCGCAATGGCGTTCGTATTGGGCGCCGTGTGTTCGGCAGTGGCGGGTTATATCGGCATGTATACCGCTACCCATGCCAATGTTCGAACC
Organism: Arenicellales bacterium; assembly: GCA_964194565.1. Classification (GTDB taxonomy): domain Bacteria; phylum Pseudomonadota; class Gammaproteobacteria; order Arenicellales; family JAOTWM01; genus JAOTWM01. The sequence continues at coordinate 2,438 of CAXMMZ010000046.1, read as the reverse complement.
ACCACGGCGGCCCACGATAGGGGCGCTGCGGACGCACTGCAGGTCGCGTTCTTCGGCGGCTCGATCATGGGTTTGTGCGTGGCCGCGATGGGATTGCTCGGCTTGGGATTGTTGTATCTGTTTTTCGGCGGCGACCCGGAATCGGCCCATGTGATCCACGGTTTTGGCATGGGGGCGTCTACCGTCGCCTTATTCTCCCGCGTTGGCGGCGGCATTTTCACTAAGAGCGCGGATGTTGGCGCCGACCTCGTCGGTAAAATCGAAGCCGGTATACCCGAGGACGATCCCCGCAATCCGGGCGTCATCGCCGACAACGTCGGCGACAACGTCGGCGATGTGGCCGGTATGGGCTCCGACATCTTCGAATCGTATTGTGGTTCGATTATCGCGACTATCGCAATCGCCTCGACCCTTAGCATCGGTGTCGTCGAATTGCTTGGTGACCGGCAGCAACTGATGTTTCTGCCGTTGGCGTTAGCCTCAGCCGGCTTGTTGTGTTCTATTGCCGGCATCGCTTTGGTGCGAAAATTTTCAGACCAATCGCCCGACGCCGCGCTGCGTATCGGTACGATCGGCGCGTCGCTGCTGTTTATGTTAGTCGCATTGATCGTGATCGCTATTATGGGAATCAACCTCAATGTCTGGGTAGCGGTGCTGGTGGGCGCGATCGGCGGTATCGCAATCGGTCTCGTCACCGAGTATTACACCGGCGGTGCGCCGGTAAGGCGCATTGCGGAGGCCGGTGAAACCGGTCCGGCTACGGTTATGATTTCCGGACTCGCTATCGGCATGCAGTCGGTAGTGGTGCCGATGTTGGTCATCTGTGCGATCGTTCTAATTGCTAGCGAGTTATCGGATCTGTACGGGGTGGCGATCGCCGCTGTCGGCATGCTGGCGACGGTCGGTATTACCATGGCGATCGACGCCTACGGACCGGTCGCCGACAATGCCGGCGGTATCGCAGAAATGGCCGGATTGGGGGAAGACACCCGCAAAATCACCGATTCGCTGGACGAGCTCGGCAACACCACGGCCGCAATCGGCAAGGGTTTCGCCATCGGCGCGGCGGCGCTAGCGGCGTTGGCCATCATTACCGCTTTCATTGAAACTGTGGCAGCACGCATTCCGGATTTCAGTCTGCAAATTAATCATCCGCTGGTGCTGGCCGGCATGTTCCTCGGTGGTATTTTTCCATTCCTGGTCAGCAGCATGACGATGACCGCGGTAGGCAGGGCGGCGTTCGACATGATTCATGAAATTCGCCGTCAGTTTCGCGAGATCCCGGGCTTGCTCGAAGGTAAAGCCGAACCCGATACCGAACGGTGTATCGATATCGCGACCCAGGCTGCGTTGAAACGCATGGTGCCGCCGGGTGTGCTGGCGGTGTTCGCGCCGGTAGTTGTGGGCTTCGGTCTCGGGCCGGCCGCATTGGGCGGCATGTTAGCTGGGGCCCTGTTGGGTTGTGTGCTGCTCGCGCTCACCATGGCTAACGCGGGCGGAGCGTGGGACAACGCGAAGAAATATGTCGAACGCGGCAACTTAGGCGGTAAAGGCTCCGACGTGCATAAAGCCGTGGTGGTCGGGGACACGGTCGGCGACCCCTTCAAAGACACATCGGGTCCGTCGATGAATATCTTGATCAACGTGATGGCAATCGTAAGCTTAGTGATCGCGCCGTTATTGAGTTAATTGCTGGCTAAGCCACGCTCTACGGGTGGTACTCGGCTAACCCGGTTACTTCACGAAGGCGAACGGTGAAGTGAACATTTTCCCATAAACTTATGTGTGTTCAAGTTTATTGTAAGCCACTTGGCGTCGATACCGTTTGCCTTGTTCGGATTCAGGAAAAATCGGGCCTCGTATTCGGCACGATCCCCATTGATCCATAGCGACGGCTATTTATCGGACAAGCGATCGCAGCGACTACATAGCCCGATTTCGCTTAGTAGCTGGCGAGCTTTTTCGAGCGTCATAATGCGTCTTGTTGCTATCTACACGCTAAACGGTTGTTTGAGTTTCTTGCGCACCGGCGTGTTATTAAGGGTCACGTATTGTGGCAAGCCGTGTTTGAACGGCGGTGGCGCCTCGCCAACAATGAGTGGCGCGAGGTAAGCCCGGCAGCGCCGCGTAATACCGAAGCCGTCGGTACTGATGTAGTGGCGCGGCATATGGCGTTCTGCATTGGCGACCCGCGCTAGATTGGTCACACCGATTTTCCAGCGGTACGGCGATTGCGAGGTGCGCACGATGCTGGGCATAACCGCGGTGCGTCCTTGCAGTGCAAATTCCACGGCGGCTCTACCGACGGCATAGGCCTGCTCGACATCGGTTTTGGAGGCGATGTGTCGCGCCGCGCGTTGCAGATAATCGGCGACGGCCCAGTGGTATTTCATGCCGAGCTGCGATTTGACGAGTTGTGCCACGACCGGCGCCACGCC
>CAXMMZ010000045.1:0-25495 GCA_964194565.1 Arenicellales bacterium | reverse complement strand
TACGTTGCTCGAGATGGTGATTGCAATTGGTATTTTTGCAGTAATCGGCGCGGGGTCCTATGCAACGCTCAGTAGCACTATCGAAACTCACCGCGAGTTGACGCGTCGTAACGGCGCACTTGGCGAGCTACAGACTACGCTGGCCGCGCTTGAACGGGACATTCGTTTTCTCGCACCACGTCCTGTGCAAGACGGCTTTGGTGACCCGGAGGCGGCATTGGTAATGCGCCCCGATGACCCATTGTCGCAAGGAGAGCTTCTGCGTTTCACCGCATACACGCCCAGTATCGACCCGGGCGCGGGTTGGACCGTGCCGCGACGCATCGCGTGGCGATTCGAAGACGGTGATCTGGTGCGCGTAGCGTGGCGTGTTTTAGATCGCGACCAGGATAGTGATGAACAACGCCACGTGTTGGCAACCGGTCTCATCGACGCGGCTGTATCGGTAGTGGATTGGTCGCCCGAGTCCGGCATTCGTGTCCGTAGTGAGTGGAATAATGGTGCCGAATTACCCAGCGGGATCGAAGTCGCATTAACCACCGGTGACGGCCGGCAATACCGCCGCGTTTTCGAAATCGCAAATGGCAACTGACCACCATAAGGTAGGAATAGTGATTGCTGTATCGATGCAACGTGGTGCGGCGTTATTAGTTGTCTTGCTGGTGCTGGTATTGCTGACGACCCTTGCCGCCTATATGATCGAAGACGAACATCTTGCGTTACGGCGTACTGAAAATTATCGCGATATGCAACAGAACTACGAACTCGTCGCTGGGTCGGAACAATGGGCGACGGCAATATTGCGCCGTGATCTTTTCGAAACACAAACCGATCACCTTGGCGAATCATGGATGCAATTATTACCGGAAGTGAGTGTCGAGGAAGGCAAATTAACGGCCACTGCGGAAGACCAACAAGGCTTATTCAATATTAACAATCTCGGGATAGGTCGCGACAAAGTGTGGTATCCGGCATTTCAACGATTGCTGCAAATGGTGGAACTTGATGAATCGTTAGCGGATGCGGTCGTAGATTGGATCGATACCGACCAGGATGTGAGCGGTAGTGCAGGCGCGGAAAGCATCGACTATCTTGGCCTCGACCCATCATACCGTGCGGCTGATCGTAATATCTCCGATATCGGTGAATTGTTGTGGGTCGCGGGGTTCGATGCTGAAAAACTCGCAAAACTCGCACCGTACATCACCGCATTACCGGAATCGAATGTAGCGATAAACGTGAATACTTGTCCGGTGCCGCTGTTGCGAATATTGGGATCGGAATTATTGGGTTCTGGCGCGGCCGACTCCCTTGCAAACGACCGCGGTGAAGCCGGTTACGATGACATTGCCACATTATTACAACATCCGGCACTGGCCGGATCGGGTGACGTGGCGGAAGCCATAAGCGCAGTGGCTAGCCGTTACTTCCGCGTTATTAGCCGCTCCGAGTTCGGTCGTGTGCAATTGCAGCTACACAGCCTACTGCGGCGTTTCCCGGAAAACGGTCAAGTAGTGGTATTACGTCGCAGCCGGAGCCTCACATGACGGTTTATGTCAGCGTGATGTCGCCATACCGTTGGGTGGTACTCGATCGCCGCGGTAGGTTGGTTGATCGAGGCGTCGCCGATTCTTTAGGGTCACTAGCATCGGAGCACGGTTCTGTAGTCACAGGGGTCGTGCCCGGACAGGATGTAGTAATACAACCGGTGCGCCTACCGGCGATCGGTCGACATAAAGCACGGGCGGCAATTCCCTACGCACTCGAAGATAAGCTATCTGCCGACGTCGATACGCTGCATTTCGTTTTGCTCCGTTGGTCTCCGGGGGCTGAGTCCAGTGTGGCCGTCGTAGCAAAAGACCTATTACGTTCTTGGGTTACGAAACTAAACGATGCCGGGCTAACTCCCAGCGCACTGGTGCCGGAGTACTTTTTGTTACCCATTCACTCTCATGCACCGATTACCGTAGCGAAGTCAGACGATGGTCATGTCCATGTTCGTGGCCCAGGAACGGTAGGTATGAGCATCGATGCCGCAATGCTTGAATTCTGGTGGCAGGAGTTTGATGACAAAACGGTATCGTTGGCAGTTAATGACAGTGAATTGGCTAAGTATTTTATAGCGTCCGATGGGAGTCGCGTAAGCGAATGGTCACTTGGGACGGATTTTACCGATTGGTTATCACATTGGGATCACGGCGTCCGTATTGATCAATATGATTTATTGCAGGGGTTAGATAACGGCACGAGTAGCAGTGGATCACGATTATTCAAGTGGGCGATCGGAATCTCGGCGATGACAATAATGCTGTCGATTCTTGCCGATTTTGCCGAGTATCGATCCCTCCAGCGCAAAACCGTGCGCCTTGATCGGCAGATCCAGGCTGTATTCACAGCGGCGTTCCCGGAAGTTACTCGAATCGTTAACCCGCGTGTACAGATGGAGCAGCAGCTACTCAATTTGCGTTCCGGAAACCAAGCCAGTGGTGATTTTCAGTATCTGTTGAGCGCGCTAGCTCAAACCGTGCCGGTCGCGCAGGCCACGGTCGAGGAAATTAATTATCGTGATGACACGTTGTTGGTGATCTGCAATGTCAAAGACTTCGCGGGCCTTGATCGGCTGCGCAAGCATTTCGAGGCAATTGAAAGCATTACAGTTCAACTACTATCCTCCGGCTCTCGCGATAATCTTGTCACCGGGCGTTTCGGTTTACAGCGGAGCGACGGTTAGAGTGCGCGAATTGTGGTTTGGATTACGGGTCCGTGAGCGCGTGATGTTGGTGGGCGGCGCGTGTGTAGCGCTCGCGATATTGGCATATGTATATATTTGGCAACCGTGGCACGCGGAATTGCTGCGTTTGCGCGATAATCTGCCAGTTAAGCGTGAAACACTTAGCTGGATGCAACAACAGTCCGAGCTCGCCAAACCACTATTGGCACAGCGAACCGGGGCGGCCGCGTCCTCGACGCAAACGATCCCGGTACTTACCGTGATCGAGCGGACCGCTAACCGCCTGAAATTGAGAACCGCGATTCGGCGGATGCAACCCGGCACGGAAAACGACGTTAAAGTCTGGTTGAGTGACGCAAGTTTCGATGTTTGGGTACGCTGGGTAGAGTTGCTCAAGCAGAACGGAATAGAAGTGGCTTCGGCTGTTATTAATCGGGCCGGTAACAATCAGGTCAGTATACGTGTGGTGTTCCAGCGTGCGTAGCTAGTCGTCCCTGAAACGCGCCCTTTTTGCCCGTCGGCGGTGTTGCCTACAGGGATGTAGGTGGTACGAGTCCACGGATGGACGAGGTAGAACGAAGCAGGAGCCAGAGTCGAGAGCAATGCAGGAGCAATTGCCGAAGGACGCGGTAGCGTTAGCTGGGAAATGAAATTACCGTCGACGGTGCCGCGTTCGCACGGAGGATTGCGATCGCGTCATCAAGAAGTCGTTGGTTAGTGTCGTTCCGTAACCAACGGCTAGTCGGTGACGGCAATGGAACAATACGACACTCGGGAGGAAAAATTCCGAATAACTCGATTCCCAGCGTACGCTCCGTCCAGATCCGGCCGACAACATTCCCGATCGGGCCGTTGTATTTGAAAAGTGTGGCCAACGGTTCCGGTCCGAGCGTTAGGCACAGATGTGGCTTCAATAGCGCAATTTCTCGTGACAAAAAAGCGAAACAGTTTTTTGTAGCGTTGGCGACCTGGCGACTACCGGACGAGTAACATTTCGATAATGTGGTGAAGTAACAACGGTTGAGAATTTCGTCCTGTGTGGCACCGATATTTGCTGATGCCAACCATTGAAATAGACGCCGGCCGGCGGGCCCGGAGAAAGGCCGCAACGCTTTCGCGTCGTTTTTTTCCGGTTGTACACCGATTACGAGAATAGAGGGATAGACTCCACGATTAGTCGATGGCATGTGGGCTACGTCGATTCCGTATGCGTCGCACAACCGACAGGCGCTGATTTCGGTCGCTAATGCATCCAGCATTGCATTACAATTCACATGCGTATCCATAAATCTACCCTCATCGATCGCAGCTATAGCGATACGATATTTCTTATTTAGGTATTAATATATTAGCTCAACACCACCTGCAGTGTCATAAGTCTGTCTCGCATCAGCAACTATTCGGTGGTTCAGATTCGGCATGTATTTGAATAGACGTCGGTTTTATCCGCGCCGGCCGCTTCGATGAGCGCTCCACGACTTATACTGATTGCGCCTGGATTGTTTACGCCACCGACCCATTCAGATCGAGGTCTAATTCGCTTGCGGGCATCCGCGTTGCAATGGATAGTCGGGCGCGGCGATGTTGTGTCGCATGATGACGACAGTGTGGAATCGGTAGTGCTCGGGTTTGGCGGCCAGGCAACGCGATCAGCACCGCCGGCCGGAGCCATTTGCCGTGCGTTCGATACGGGAAATTTATCGCCCGAGTGTTGTATGCGGGCGGACCCTGTGCCGCTCAGCTTGAGTCGCCTAGGGCTGAGCCTCGATGATCCGCGGGTTCTCGCGCTACAACCCGACGAAATACAGAGACTCGCGCAGGCCTTAGCACCGGTATTCGCAAGCCGATGCTTGCAACTGGAAACACCGAATCCACTTCGTTGGTACGTAAGCGGCCAAATACCTGGGCACGGCCATCCGAGCTCTGCCGAGCAAATGGTTGGCGATTCCGTCGATCCGTGCCCACACTGCCCGGGGCAGCGATCATGGTGGCAGCAATTGGTTACGGAAACCCAAATGGCCTTGCACGAATCGCCCGTCAACGCGGATCGGGAACAGCGCGGTTTGTCTGTCGTCAATAATCTGTGGTATTGGGGATCGGGTCGATTCGAACCTGCGTCGCGTGTGGATTGCCTTTCAATATGGAGCGACGATGCGTTCGAGTTAGGGTTAGGCCGCTGGTTGGGGATACCAGCAGATCGGTTGCCGGACAATGCTTTGAACGTATTGTCGGGTGCATCGGATCGCAGTACTGTTTTGGTAGTCGATCGGAGTTATCGGCATTCGGGGGATTCGGTCAGTGCCGACGATTGGTGTGACCGTATCGATCGGTTTGAGCGTGCATGGTGCTCACCTTTAGTCGCCGAATTCCGGAGCGCTCGGCTATCATCATTCGAAATTGTTGACCCCGGTCGAGTTCAGACAAGTATTAATAAGGCGACACGAAGACGCTGGTGGCGTCGTCGAACCAACGTAATTGATCTCATACATAAGATTAATTTCAATAGATAAACGATTGTTTCTATGAAAACAAAAAAAATAATACGTCGATCTTGCACTGAATCCGCGGCGCTAGCGAAATGCGGTCTTGACCCAGTACTGAGTCGTGTCTATGCCGCCCGCCGCGTAGCGGACCCCGTCGAGTTAGATTGCTCGCTGAAATATTTATTGCCGCCAACCGGTTTGAGCGGAATTGGTGCGGCGGCGGAGCTGCTCGCGGACGCGGTACAGGCGGATGCGCGAGTCGTAATCGTGGGTGACTTTGACGCGGACGGTGCAACGAGTTCAGCGTTGGCCGTATTGGCGCTTCGTGCGATGGGACTCAACGAGGTATCGTATTTGGTCCCGAACCGCTTCGAGTTTGGTTATGGTTTGAGTCCTGAAATTGTCGAGGTAGCGGCGGCCGTCCATCCCGATATCATCATAACGGTCGATAACGGTATCGCCAGTTTTGACGGCGTTGATGCGGCCGCGGCACACGGCATATCGGTACTGATTACCGACCACCACTTGGCCGCTGAGCGGTTGCCGGCTGCGGACGCGATCGTGAACCCGAACCAACCGGGTGACCAATTCCCGAGCAAAGCGTTGGCAGGTGTAGGCGTCGTGTTCTATGTGCTGTCAGCGCTACGCAGCCGTCTACGGGCGTTAGGCTGGTTCCATGAGCAGGGTGTTGCTGAACCGAATATGGGCGATTTTCTCGACCTCGTCGCGCTCGGTACTGTGGCCGATCTGGTGCCACTCGATCACAATAACCGTATCCTCGTCGCCCAAGGGTTGGCCCGAATAAACGCAGGGCGGTGCCGCCCCGGAATTCGCGCGCTATTCAATGTAGCCAAGCGGCAGACACAGCACATTGTGGCGGCGGATTTGGGATTTACCGTCGGGCCTCGACTGAATGCGGCGGGTAGACTTGATGATATGTCGGTGGGCATAGAATGCCTATTGGCGGAGGACGAACGAGAAGCGAACCAGCTAGCCGAACAGCTCAATGAATTAAATCTGGAACGGCGGCACCTCGAAGGCGATATGCGCCGCGATGCGCTTGCGGCGGTGGAACAATTGCAGTTGGAACCGGCGGATCTGCCGGCCGGGCTTTGCTTGTTTGATGCCAATTGGCACCAGGGAATCGTCGGTCTTGTGGCGTCACGGATACGGGAGCTAACGGAGCGTCCGGTCGTGGCCCTGGCCCCCGGCAGCGACGACCAGCTCAAAGGTTCGGCGCGTTCAATTGATAGCGTACATATTCGTGACGTACTGCAAAACATTGCGACGCGGGAACCCGATTTGATCAGCAAGTTCGGCGGTCATGCGATGGCAGCGGGGCTAACTCTTTCGGCTCGACACCTGAGTCGGTTTGAGGCGGCGTTTGCGGATGAAGTAACCAGTCGGCTCAACGGAATGACTCCCACTCCAAGTATCCACAGCGATGGCGAACTCGAGTCGATATCATTACCGTTGGCCGAACAATTGCGGCAGGGCGGGCCTTGGGGTCAGGGGTTTCCCGAGCCGATCTTCGACGGTGAGTTTGAGGTCATTGAGCAACGCATAGTCGGTGAAGTACACCTGAAGTTAAAACTTCAGGACAAGCACGGCAACGATCCGTTGGACGCTATAATGTTCCGCTATTCCGATCAACCAGGTGCGACGCCTGCGTTTACCCGAGTGCGGGCCGCGTACCGCGTCGATGTTAATGACTATCGCGGTAGACGCTCGCCGCAACTCATTATCGAGTATTTAGAGGAATGCTAGAGTACTCGTACTCCGGCGCCTAATCTCGCTGACCGTGTTATGAATGTATTGGTATTCGACATTGAGACTGTTCCGGACACGGCGACCGGTCGGCGCCTGTATGACCTCGACGGTTTGAACGACGCCGATACCGCCCAGGCGATGTATGCCAAGCGCCGTCAACAAACCGGTGAGTCGGAATTTCTACCGTTGCATTTACATCGCATCGTCGCAATATCCGCTGTGCTTCGTACTACCGACACTTTCAAAGTGTGGTCGCTGGGCCAATCGGACTCACCAGAAGAAGAAATCATTCGCCGTTTTTTCGACGGCATCGAACGTTACACTCCAACGCTGGTGACTTGGAACGGCGGCGGATTTGATCTTCCGGTTTTGCATTATCGATCTTTGCTACATAGTGTCAGTTCGCCTCGCTATTGGGACACTGGTGACGATGACCGCGAGTTCCGCTGGAACAATTATCTAAATCGATTTCATTCCCGACACACTGATCTCATGGATGTGTTGGCCGGATACCAGTTTCGCGCGGCGGCGTCGTTGAACCAGATCGCACAGATGCTGGGTTTTCCGGGCAAACTCGGCATGGATGGCAGTGCGGTATGGGATAGGTATCAACAAGGCCAAATAGAGGAGATACGGAACTATTGCGAAACCGATGTACTCAATACCTATCTGGTTTTCTTGCGCTGGGAGTTAATACGGGGCAATCTGTCGCCGACCACTTACGACCGGGAATGCGGGGTTGTTCGCGATTCGCTAAGCTCGGCATCTTATCCCCATTTTATATTATTTTTAAATGCGTGGAATTCGGCGCCAGCAGGTCGGAGCAACATATTGTCTCACCAAGACGTGAAACAGTAGTCGCAGCTCGATCCCGGAGCGACGATGAGCGAGATCCGTCCTGGTATTGAAATTCTGATTGACGGGTTTGATCATAAAGGAGATGGTGTTGCACGGATAGACGGGCGTGTGATTTTTGTTAGTGGTGCACTTCCCGGTGAACGTGTGACGATTGGTGCGATTCGTAAGCGACGCCGGCATAGCGTCGCGACGGTCCAACAAGTATTGGTGCCATCTGCGGCACGGGTTATTCCCGCGTGTCGGCATTTTGGGACCTGCGGTGGGTGCGCCATGCAGCACTTGGCGCATCCAGAACAACTCGATTACAAACAACAAACGCTGCTCGATAACTTAAGCCGTATCGGTAATGTTGAACCCGAAAGCGTAGCGCCGCCGATTGCTGCGACCCCATGGGGGTATCGACATAAAGCGCGCCTAGGCGTACGTTTGGTGCCAAAAAAAGGCGGCGTGTTAGTGGGATTTCGTGAGCGCAACAACAGCTACGTCACACCGCTTTCTGAATGTCACACATTGAGTCCGCGACTGGCCTCGCTGTTACCCGAGCTGCACGAACTCATTGCTGGCTTATCGATTCCTGATCGAATTCCGCAAGTCGAGGTAGCTGAAGGGGATAACGAATGCGCGTTGGTATTCCGGCATCTGGATCCGCTAAACGCGGGTGACCACACCTCGTTGACCCAATTCGGTGAAACTCGGCAACTACAGATCCACGTGCAACCCGGTGGTGTCCATAGCGTGCATCCATTGATTCCAGCGTCTCCGGTTCCGCTGAGTTACCGAATTGACGAATTTGATATTTCAATTCAGTTTCAGCCGTTGGATTTCACCCAAGTAAATCCGACCGTTAACCGCCTGCTGGTCGGCGCTGCAATCAAGTTGCTCGATCCCCGTGCGGACGAGTCAATTCTGGATCTGTTTTGTGGGCTCGGGAACTTTAGCTTGCCTATCGCTCGATTCGGAGCCCAGGTAACCGGCATCGAACGCGAGCCTGAGTTGGTGGAGCGCGCGCGTCTTAACGCAGCCGCGAATCGCGTTGACTGTGCTCAATTCGTCGCCGCAAATCTCATGGATCCGCCGAATCCGATATTCGATGCGCACCGAGACTGTGTCAAGTTGCTATTGGATCCGCCGCGATGCGGAGCCACTGAGATCGTTACTGGACTCGACCTACCGCAGCTCAGCCGAATCGTCTATGTATCGTGTAATCCGGCGACGCTCGCCCGCGACAGTGCGATGCTGGTCCATCAACACGGATTTCGGCTGCACCAAACCGGAATCGTGGATATGTTCCCCCATACCGCACACGTCGAGTCGATCTCCCTATTTGAGCGCTAAGTGTCTAACCGTCCGTGCTGCTGTCTCGTGGTGGCGCTGGCGGGGCAGGTGGCATCGCCGGTGCCAATGAGGGGGTCGGTGCACCGACCGGTGTGACCGCTGGTTGAGGTGACACGGGCGCAGATGTCGGCGCGCCTGAGTTTGCGGTCGAAGCGGTCGCCGCCGGGGGTTGTTGGTTATCCGTCTGGCTTCGACTCTGACTTGGTGCCTGTTGATCCGGGGTCTTGCCTGGCATCGATTGTTGTGTTGATGAAGCGGCCTGTGGAGTCGATGATGATTGAGTGCCGCCATTTTGACGACCGCCACGGCGTGGCCCGCGGGAGTCCGCAGAACGTGATCTATTGTCACCGCCTCCGCCACGGCCGCGACGACCACGCGGTTTCGGGTTACGCGCTTCTCCGCCACCGGCCTGTGGGCGTGATTCGTTGTCGCGATTGCGACGGTTATCGTTCGCTCCAGATCGGTTTGCATTGCGTTGCGGCGGGGACTTGTCGCCGCGTTGCTCGCTGGGCTTGGCGCGGCCACCCTTGGCGTCGCGGCGGGGCCCATCGCCACGGCCTTGCCGCGTCGGGGCGTTGCGCCGCGATTGATTTGGACGCGGCGTGGTGGTCGGATCGGCCGTGGCTTCGTCACTGCTCGGGTTTCCTGCCGTGGTCCCAGTGAAAATGCTAAGCATGCGCTTAAAGAACCCGTCGCGCGCAGATTGAGCCGGTAGCGGGGCCGGTGGTGCCGTGGACTGCAATTGATTATGGTCTACGACGGCCACTTCGGCAGACGCGTAAATGCGGCGCTCGGCCGATTCCTGCGATGCCGTGTCTTGCTCCATTTCAATTTGGTAACTCGGAACGTGTGGTAGCGACGATAGGTCCTCGCTGCGTAAGCGTCGAATATTGAAATGTGGGGTTTCCAGGCCACGGGTCGGGACTATGGTCACTCGGGTGCCGAGACGTTTTTCAATCAGGTTGACTTCGTGGCGTTTCTCATTGAGCAAAAACGTCGCAGTCTCCAGCGGCAAATGCGCATGAATCGCTTCGGTGTTTTCTTTCAATGCTTCTTCTTCGAGGATGCGAAGGATGCTGAGTCCGGACGACGGTACGCTACGGATGTGGCCGGTGCCTTCACAGCGGGGACAAACGGCATAGTTCGCTTCACCAATCGACGCTCGCAACCGCTGGCGGGACATCTCCAGTAAGCCAAATCGCGAAATTCGTCCCACCTGTACCCGCGCTCGATCCACCTTTAAGGCTTCAATGAGCCGGTTTTCGACAGTCCGTTGATTGCGGCTTGAAGTCATATCGATGAGGTCAATCACAATCAACCCGCCGAGATCGCGTATGCGTAACTGTCGGGCGATTTCGTCGACCGCTTCAAGATTTGTCTGTAATGCCGTTTCCTCAATATCGGCGCCTTTGGTAGCGCGCGCCGAGTTGACATCAATGGCGACCACGGCTTCGGTATGATCGAACACCAATGCGCCGCCCGAATTCAGTTGCACCTCGCGGGAATACGCGGCTTCAATCTGGTGTTCAATCTGAAACCGCGAGAACAGCGGAATCGGGTCGGAATAGTGTTTTAATTTGGCAATATTGTGCGGCATCACCTGGTTCATGAACCGTGAGGCCCGCTCGAAGATTTCTTCGCTATCGATGATAATTTCGGCGATATCGCTGCGCAAATAATCTCTGATTGCTCGCACCACCAAGTTGCTCTCTTGGTAGATCAGAAACGGCGCGGGCCGCTCCGCGGCTGCGTTGTCGATCGCTTTCCACAATTGCAGGAGATAATCGAGATCCCACTGCAATTCCTCAAAAGACTTGCCGATACCAGCGGTGCGGGCGATCAACGCATGTTCGGTCGGCGCTTCCAGCTGCGCCATCACATCCCGCAATTCACCACGTTCTTCACCCTCGATACGTCTCGAAATCCCACCGCCTTTGGGATTGTTCGGCATCAACACGAGAAAACGCCCGGCCAGGCTTATGAAAGTCGTAAGTGCCGCGCCTTTGTTGCCCCGCTCGTCCTTTTCGACTTGAACGACGAGTTGTTGGCCTTCCTTGATGACATCCTGAATCCGCACCTGTGCCATCGGCGTTGAGGCCGAATAGTCTTGGAAATAGACGCGGGAGATTTCCTTAAGAGGTAGGAACCCGTGGCGCTCGGTGCCGTAATCGACGAATGCGGCCTCGAGGCTCGGCTCGACTCGGGTGATGGTTCCCCTATAGATATTCCCTTTCTTTTGGTCGCGGATCTCCGATTCGAGGTCAAGATCCAGCAACCTTTGGCCGTCAACGATGGCCACTCGCAACTCTTCTGGATGAGTCGCGTTAAATAACATACGTTTCATTGTATTCTTCCTCGCGTCCTCGCTGCGCTGCGGCTCCCTTCAGGATGCGCGCGTGCGACTCGGTGCCGCAGCACGCGGCAAACCGGTCCCCGGCTGCCGCCAATTCAGAATGTGGGCAACAGCAGGACGCCAATAACAGTGTGCACCCCTACAAATGCGGGCGAGGAGTGCTAAACCCAGGCGCGGACAATTACCGAAAAGGTGGCCGGCGCGACTGGCGCCGATCGTTGTCCGCGATGGCCGCCGAAACTCGTTCGGCGCGCCGAAAACCCATACGCTTTGCACGCTAGTGCGGGACCGGAACTATGGCACCCGACTGTCTATTCTCGGTATTACGGTGTATATAGCGTGCGACAGTCACACCGGGTGTTGACTATAACAGGCGCGACCGTCGCCGATCAATCGAAGTACCTCGAGGCGGAATGACCCGTATCGATTTTCAAGCGTCAGCCTCGCGCGGTGGGTCGCCGTTAACTCGGACGAAAGTGTTGCTCCTGGCAGCTGTGATCGAGTGTTTGTTATTATCTGTGTACTCAATGACTTACCGAAATTCCCGAACGGTTTCATGCACTATGCCGGTGAACCACGCCAGACGCCATACAGTCGAATACGTGACGATCGACGAACACCGTGACGGGCAACGGCTAGACAATTTCCTATTGTCACGACTCAACGGCGTGCCACGCAGCGTCGTATACCGTGTCATTCGAAGCGGTCAGGTCCGCATCAATATGCGACGGGTTGCACCGGCGGCGCGATTGGCAGTGGGTGACGTGGTGCGGGTTCCGCCACTTACTCGTCGTCCTGGAGAGGCACAACGACATGTCGTATCAGCGCCCATTCGGGTGATGGCACGAAGCGGTGTACTCTACGAGGACAACGATATTCTCGTGGTCAATAAACCGGCCGGCATCGCCAGTCACGCCGGCACCGGAATCTCGGTCGGAGTAATCGAAGGGCTAAGGCAGTTACACCCGCAATGGGGGTTTCTCGAACTCGCGCACCGGCTTGATCGCGACACGTCGGGTTGTTTGATGCTCGCGAAGAACCGACCCACCTTGTTGGTATTGCACGCCCGTCTGCGCGGCGTTCAACGCGCGGTATCTAAACAATATCTCGGCTTGGTGCGCGGCCAATGGCGTGGTGGTCAACGTGATGTACGTGTGGCACTACAAACCGCGCGTCCACAAGGCGGTGAGAGAATCACCGTCAGCGAGCCGGGTGGTCGCAGCGCCCACACGGAGTATCGTCCGTTGGAGCGCTTTGAATACGCCACACTCATGCAGATTTCGCTATTTACCGGTCGTACCCATCAAATTCGCGCCCATTCGGCGCATGTTGGCCATCCACTCGCCGCCGACCGCAAATATGGCGATTTCCAATTTAACCGGCAAATGCGGGAACTTGGGCTACAACGATTGTTTCTGCACGCGAGCCAAATCGATATTACCCATCCCCATTCTCACGAACCGCTGCGTATCAGTGCGCCCTTACCGGACGAGTTGCAATCGGTTTTGAGTGGGTTACGTGTGCGATAATGGTCTACCCATGCCGTCGGCTCAGCGCATATGTATGAGTAGCGATTTACCGTCGCTTGGTCACGGGCACCGATTTACCGTATTCGACGGTACCCGCAGTCATGCGGCATTTGTTGTGCGCTACGGCACGGCGATCTATGCGTATTTAAATCGTTGCAGACATCAAGCTCTCGAGTTGGATTGGAACCCCGGCGTTTTCTTCGATACCGGCGGGCGCTATCTCTTATGTGCGACCCACGGTGCGAGCTACGAGCCAAGCAACGGACGATGTGTGGGTGGACCGTGCAATGGCCGGGGATTGGTGCCACTCGATGTGAAAGAGCAGGGCGATGCGGTGTTGTTGCACGACGACCGCTATACTTTAGGGAAATCCCGTTGACAATGGTGAATGATCGCGCGCTACCAAATGGTAGCTTGGCGGTTTACTTCGAGGAAATTTAATGAACGATATGTACCCAGCCGATCGCGACCGGCAGTGGGATATTCTAGAGAAGCTGGCCACAGAAGGTCTTAAAGAGCAGCGCCGCGCACGCCGATGGGGATTGTTTTTTAAACTGTTTTTTGTGATTTATCTGCTTGTCGGTCTGGGTTTGTTTGTTTGGCAGCAAGACGCCATCGAACCGGTAGGCCGCCATACTGCATTGGTGGACTTACGCGGTGTCATTGGCACCGATCAGGATGTCGAGTCCGAAACTATCAGCGACGCCTTAAATGAGGCATTTGAAAATTCCAATACGGCCGGGGTAATTCTGCGGATCAACAGCCCTGGCGGTAGTCCGGTCCATGCCGGACACATCAATGCCGAGATTCAGCGTCTACGGCAGCGGTACCCGGATACGCCACTGCACACGGTTGTGACCGAGGTCTGTGCGTCTGGCGGGTATTACATCGCTGTCGCGAGTGACAAAATATTTGCCGATAAGGCCAGTATCGTGGGTTCAATCGGAGTGCTCATGGACGGTTTTGGATTTGTCGATGCGATGCAAAAGCTAGGGGTCGAGCGGCGCCTTATAACAGCCGGTAAATATAAAAGCATGCTCGATCCGTTTTCGCCGCTCGACTCCGCCGTGGAGACACATGCGCGGGCGCTCGTCGATCAGGTCCACCAGCAGTTTATCGATACCGTGAGGAAAGGCCGCGGCGATCGCCTTAGCGAAGATCCGGATATTTTCTCCGGACTATTCTGGACGGGCGAACGAGCACTCGAGTTGGGGCTAATCGATGGATTCGGTACGGCGCAGTCGGTCGCACGAGACATAATCGGCGCCGAAAAGATTGTGAATTACACCCCGCAAGGGGGTTGGTTGGAGCGCTTCGCAGAACAAATGGGCGCGGCAATAGCCAAGACCATCGAGATCGATACCCGCTTCCAATTTAGTGGGTTCCGCTAATAACGCAGTTGGCGCGTGTTGCCTCGGTCTCAGAACAGCTTTATGCCTTCGCGCTCCAACATGCGTGCGAGACGGATCAGCGGCAAACCTATCAACGCATTAGGATCGTCCCCGCTTAGTTTTTCCAGCAGTGCGATGCCGGGGCCTTCCACGCGCAGACTGCCGCAGCAATCGTAAGGTTTGGCGTTGTACAGATAGGCCTCAATGGTCGCGAGATCCAAACTGCGAAAGGTAACGTAGAACGGCGAGACGTCAGACTGGGTCACTCCGGTGCGGGCGTTCACGAGGGCGACCCCGGTAAGTAAAGTGACCGTCGTTGCCGATGCGGACAGCAATTGATTGATCGCGTCTTCGTGGTTGCGCGGCTTACCGACGACCGTATCACCGTGGACGGCGACTTGGTCGGACCCAACAACCAATGAGTCTGGTGCCTGTTCGGCACCCGACCGAGCCTTCTCGATTGCCAAGCGCTCCACCATATGTCGTGGTGACTCACCCTCCCTCTGAACCTCGTTTATTGCAGGATCAACGATGTCAAAGGCCAATCCGAGTTGGCCCAGGAGCGCGCGGCGGTATGGCGAGGTCGAAGCGAGAACCAATGGCATCGTTGAATTCGTATTCAGAGTTTAGATTTAATAAATAGGATAATATATTGATAATAAATAAGTAAAATTAATTAGTTAATGTATTTTCTCATTTCATTTACAATTCTTTCTTTTGCTACGGAAGGTACAAAAATCGTCCGCGTTCCGCGTTTTGACAGACCGCAAATGCGACTATATGATGCGCCGACTCGCGGCCTGTGGGGAAACGGATCATACCCCACATTAGTATGGCGGCATTCGACGTAAACATTCCCAGCAAGCATAGTAGGGGGCAGCATCCATGGCTGTACAAAAGAATCGCACAACACCGTCAAAAAGAGGCATGCGGCGTTCTCACGACGCATTGTCCACGACGACGCTTTCCATCGACCCCGTATCCGGTGAGCAGCATCGCCGCCATCATATTACTCCAGACGGATATTATCGCGGCCGAAAGGTCATTGCAGAACGCGAAACGGAGCAGTAACACTCCGTCGGTGTGGCCGCGCCAGCGGCGGCGACGCTTGCATTCAATTTTGCGTTTCACGTACCGTAACGGTACCTCCATTATCCAGGAGACTGGTATTGTCGATTTCCATTGCCATTGATGCGATGGGTGGTGACTATGGTCCGCCGGTAACTGTGCCCGCGGCCATTGCGGCTGTGCAGGCCGAGCAGAATCTGAGCCTGACGTTGGTAGGCCGGAAACAAATTTTAAGCGATACCTTAGCGGCTAATGGTGCGCGGGAAAACGAACGCTTAATTATTCACCACGCAAACGAAGTTGTCGATATGGACGAACCGCCTGCCCAGGCTTTACGTAAAAAGAAAGATTCATCGATGCGTGTTGCAATCAATCTCGTGCGCGACGGGCACAGTCAAGCCTGTGTCAGCGCCGGCAATACCGGGGCGTTGATGGCGACAGCGCGTTTTGTATTGAAAACGCTATCAGGAATCTCGCGCCCGGCGATCGTTTCGAGATTGCCAGGGCGGCGTGGCGCAACCTATATGCTCGACCTTGGCGCCAACGTCGATTGTCCGGCCGAATTGTTGCTGCAATTCGGTGTCATGGGCTCGATACTGGTGGAACATGTGCAGGGGATATCCAAACCGCGCGTCGCGCTACTTAATATCGGCGTTGAAGACATCAAGGGAAACGATACAATCAAACGCGCGGCGGAACTTTTTCGGGCCAGCAACCTGAATTACCAGGGTTTTATCGAGGGCGACGAACTCTATACCGGCGCTGTCGATGTCGTCGTTTGCGACGGGTTCGTCGGTAATGCCGCCCTTAAAGCCAGTGAGGGACTTGCGCAAGTCATTACTGAGTCGCTGCGGGAGGAATTCGAACGAAACTGGTGGCGGCAGTTGTCGGCGCTGATAGCGCTGCCTGCGTTGAACGGATTGCGCCGTCGCTTCGATCCCCGGCGTTACAACGGCGCGACGTTGATCGGTTTGCGCGGTACTGTCATCAAGAGCCACGGTGGCGCCGATGCACTGGCATTTCAAACCGCTATTTCCGAAGCAATCACCGAGGTTCGCAAGCAAGTTACGGAGAAGATCATCGCTGAGTTGCAACCGATGCTTAGCCAAACATGAACCCGGCAATGCGATTCACGAACATTATCGGATCCGGCAGTTACCTGCCAGAAAAAGTGCTTACCAACGCTGACTTGGAAACGATGGTAGACACCAGTGATGAGTGGATCCAGGCACGGACTGGAATAAGCCAGCGGCATATTGCCGGCGACGACGAAACGACGTGTGATTTGGCGGAGCACGCCGCACGCCGCGCGCTGCAGGCAGCGCAGATCTCAACCGATTCGATCGATTTGATTATTGTCGCGACCACCACGGCGGATCAGGTGTTTCCGAGTACTGCATGTCTGTTGCAAGAACGACTCGACATACACGGCTGTCCGGCGTTCGACGTGCAGGCGGTGTGCACGGGGTTTGTTTACGCTTTGGACATCGCCGATAAATTCATTCGCACCGGTAATTGCGAGCGGGCGCTCGTAGTGGGGGCTGAGACGTTCTCCCGTATCATCGACTGGAGTGACCGTGGGACTTGCGTGCTGTTTGGGGACGGCGCCGGAGCGGTGGTGGTCGAATCGGGCTCGGACCCGGGGATTCTGTCCACTCATCTTCATGCCGATGGAACCTATAAAGACTTACTAAGCGTACCGGTGGGCGTATCGACCGGTTTTCGGCAAATCATCGAAGGCACGGCCTATACCCAAATGCAGGGGAGTGAGGTATTCAAAGTTGCAGTGCGCGCATTGGGCGAAGTGGCCGAAGAAGCGCTTCAGGCAAATGGGCTCGATATAAATCAAGTCGATTGGTTAGTGCCGCATCAGGCCAATCTGCGCATCATAAACGCGACTGCCAAGCGCCTCGATATACCGATGCAACGCGTAGTGGTGACCGTCGAAAAACATGGCAATACATCGGCGGCCTCAATTCCGCTCGCATTCGATGAGGCGGTACGCGACGGCCGTATTCAGCGCGGCCAGCGCGTGATTTTCGAAGGATTTGGTGGTGGTTTTACCTGGGGCTCAATCTTATTCAGATATTGATTTTGGCATAGGCGAATGTTAGATAATCAAATTTGTCTGGTAACCGGCGCGAGCCGCGGTTTGGGACGCGCGATTGCACATCGATTAGGCGAACAGGGTGGTTTCGTGATCGGTACTGCAACTTCGAACAGCGGCGCGGCAGCGATTAGTGAAGGATTGCGGCAAAACGGTATCGATGGTGTGGGCCTATGTCTTGACGTTACCGATTCCGATGCCGTTAACGAGATTGTTAAGCGAGTAAAATCGGATCATGGTGCACCATTGGTGCTGGTGAACAACGCGGGCATCACGCGCGACAATTTGTTATTGCGAATGAAAGAACAGGATTGGGATACCATTCTCGATACTGATCTTAAGTCTGTGTATCGGCTTAGCAAGGCGTGTCTACCAGCGATGACAAAAACTCGATTCGGGCGCATCGTGAATGTCACCTCGGTGGTAGGGGTTTCTGGAAATCCGGGCCAGGTAAATTATGCAGCCGCCAAAGCGGGGATGATCGGATTTACCAAATCATTGGCGGCTGAAGTAGGGTCACGCAATATTACCGTGAATGCGGTTGCGCCAGGGTTTATCGATACCGACATGACCCGGGTCTTGGAGGACTCGCAGAAACAGGAGTTGCTGGCAAAGATTCCGCTCGGCCGGCTTGGCACTGCTGACGAAGTTGCGCACGCGGTGGCGTTTCTCGCGGCGCCCCAAAGCGGGTATATTACCGGTGTGACACTGCACGTAAACGGTGGGATGTATATGACGTAATACATCAAAAAGACAGTTATATATCAATAAGATAGTGAATTTATTTGTAGTTGGCGGTGGCCATGGTCGAGGGCCCGGAACTGCCGTAGAAGTCGCCGCTTCGATGGGATTGGGCGATTGGACTTGCGTCCAGCTTTGGTGTTAACTATGCCCGCCTATGTCGCTGCGGTCTGACTGCGCGACCGGGGTTGGGGCTTGCAATTACAAGTATGGAGGACATTTCAACAATGAGCAGTGTCGAAGATCGCGTCAAGAAAATTGTCGTGGAACAACTTGGCGTAAGCGAAGAACAAGTCACACCAGATGCCTCGTTTGTGGACGACTTGGGAGCGGATTCGTTGGATACCGTGGAACTCGTAATGGCGCTTGAGGAGGAATTCAATACTGAGATTCCTGATGACGATGCTGAAAAGATAACTACGGTAAAGCAAGCCATCGACTTTATCGTGGAACATCAAGCCGCGTAAGGTTGTTCGATTCGGAAGTGGGAAACCGCCGGTCGCGAACGACCGGCGGTTTTTTCATTTTTAGGCCATAAAGTATGACGAAACGACGTGTAGTTATCACCGGACTGGGGGTCATTTCGCCGGTTGGGATCGGCCTGCAGGACAACTGGGATAACATCCTTCGCGGAACGAGTGGCATCAGTGGCGTGACGTTATTCAATCCTGAAGGTTTTCCGTGCACCATTGCCGGAGAGGTGAAAGGGTTTGACCCCAGTGTATTTATGCCGGGAAAAGAAGCGCGCAAAATGGACCGCTTTATTCAATTCGGCATTGCCGCCGGCAGCGAAGCGTTTCAAGATTCCGGGTTGGAAGTCAGCGATGCCAACGCCGAGCGAATCGGTGTTTATATCGGCGCTGGAATCGGTGGTGTGGATACCATTGAAAAAACAACTGCGACGTATTTGAACAAAGGCCCACGGCGCGTGTCGCCATTTTATGTGCCGATGAGCATCATTAACATGGTGTCTGGCAACCTATCGATTATGCATGGGTTTAAAGGCCCCAACTTGTCTATGGTCACTGCCTGTACAACGGGCACCCATGCAATTGGCGAGGCCGGGCGTTTAGTCGAATACGGTGATGCCGATGTCATGATCGCCGGAGGGACGGAGGCCGCGGTGACCCCGACATCGATGGCGGGATTTGGTAATGCACGAGCGTTAAGCCGTCGTAATTCTGAACCGGCCCGTGCCAGCCGACCGTGGGATCGAGATCGAGACGGTTTCGTTATGGGGGAGGGAGCCGGCGTATTGGTGTTGGAGGAACTCCAACACGCGAAACGCCGCGGCGCAAAAATTTATGCCGAGCTGGCCGGGTTTGGCATGAGTGGGGATGCACATCATATGACCAGTCCGGCGCCCGGCGGCGAAGGAGCATCACGATGCATGAACAACGCAATGCGTAACGCTTCGCTAAACCCCGAGGATATTGAATACATCAACGCACACGGCACATCGACACCGCAGGGCGATATCGGAGAAACTCTAGCTGTGAAAAGGACTTTCGGTGACCACGCGACAAAATTGGCGGTCAGTTCTACAAAATCGATGGTAGGCCACTTACTTGGCGCGGCCGGCGGCGTAGAAGCCGTTTACACCGCGTTGGCCGTTCAACACGGCATCGCGCCGCCGACCATAAATCTCGATACTCCGGATCCCGAATGTGACCTCGACTATGTGCCCCATAGTGCCCGCGATCTTCAGATTCGCGCGGCTTTGACTAACTCGTTTGGATTCGGGGGCACTAACGGTACCTTAGCCTTGAAACGGTTCGAATAATCAGCGTGTAGCTCAGCCGGTGCCCACTCCGGAACCCACAGATGACAGCGCCACGCGCGAGTCCACGTCGGAAATACCGCAACGAAAACGACGCTGGTGGCTCTGGATTGCGCTGGCAATTCTCATCGTAGCGATTACTGGTGGCGGGACGTATGTGTATGAGGAGATGCACCGGCCGCGTGCGTTTGGTGCGGGGCTTTACGAAGTCGCGCCGGGCACCCGCATTAATCAGTTGGCGGATGAATTTCAACGCGCCGGAATCATACAAGAAACATACTCGTTCGTATGGTGGGCACGCCTTAACGACTCGGCGCACCGTATTAAAGCCGGCAAATACCAATTCGCAGAACGCGCCTCCTTGCAACAAGTCCTGCAACAACTCGTGAGTGGTGATGTCATCCAACATTCCATCACGTTTATTGAGGGTTGGACGTTTCGCGATATGCGCCGTGAGCTTGCAGCGAATGATCAGATCGAGCAAACATCGGCGTCGCAATCGGACGCCGACGTCATGGCGCAGCTAGGTTTTCCAGACGATCATCCGGAAGGCCGTTTTTTCCCGGATACTTACCGGTTCACCGGTGGTGTATCGGATATCTTAATCCTGCGCCGCGCACACAGCCGCATGGCGGACATACTTGACCAGCAATGGCAGATGCGTGACCCAGGTGTCGTGTTGAAAAACGCCTACGAGACGCTAATTCTCGCTTCCATTATCGAAAAGGAAACGGGAGCCGCCAAGGAGCGAGAATTAATTGCGGGGGTGATGTCCAACCGCTTGCGGCTGGGTATACGGCTACAAACTGATCCAACGGTGATCTATGGGCTGGGGGAGGAATTCGATGGCAATCTGACGCGCCGTCATCTGCGCACCGATCACGCCTATAATACATACACTCGCAGCGGTTTGCCGCCGACCCCAATCGCGATGCCTGGACTCGCAGCAATTCACGCGGCCCTACATCCGGCCGAGACCAAAGCATTGTACTTCGTGTCACGCGGCGACGGCAGTCACGAATTCTCCGAGAACCTGCAAGCTCATCAACGCGCGGTTCGCAAATTTCAGCTGGGCAAGAAAGATTGAATCGGATTCGAAACACTGATGAATGTACCCGATAAGCGTGGCCGCTTCATTACCATCGAAGGTCCGGATGGCGCCGGAAAAACCACTAATTTTAATTATGTACAGTCGTTATTGGAACAGGCCGGACTTGATGTTGTGCGAACGCGCGAACCGGGAGGAACGGGCCTCGGCGAGAAGCTACGAGAGGTATTGTTGCAGGAGCAACGAGTGGCGATCGGTGCCAATGCCGAAACGTTAATTATTTTCGCTGCCCGCGCGCAACATATTGAAGAAATCATCAAACCGAACTTGGCTAAAGGAAGGTGGGTGTTGTGCGACCGGTTTACCGATGCCACCTATGTGTATCAAGGCCATGCGCGGGCTCTCGGGGCCGCGCGAGTGGCCGTGCTGGAGGACTGGGTGCAAGGGCCGTTGCGACCCGATCTCACGCTGCTGCTGGACATACCGGTCGCACTGGCGGCGAAGCGGGTCGGAGCGCGTGGCACATTGGATCGTTTCGAGCATGAAGATCGCCAATTCAAGGAAGCGGTGCGGGACGGTTATCTCGAGTTAGCGAGGAGTGATCCCGAACGTATACAGTTAATCGATGCGAGCCAGGACCTCACCGCCGTACAGGCCGATTTGGCGCAGGTAATCGGCAACCTACTTACGAAACTGCAATCCGCGATCGTATGTTAACGATTCATCCATGGAATCACGTATTGTGGGACCGACTCCTGCAAGCGAATCGATCGCTGCCTTCAGGGTTGTTGTTTGCCGGTCCCATGGGCCTCGGTAAGAATGCATTGGCATTGCGCTTGGCGGCGTGGCGGCTATGCAGCGATACTACAGATATCGCGGAGCCGTGCGGCACGTGCCAGAGTTGCCGGTTGGTATCGGCCGGGACCCATCCGGACCTGCATATCGTTCAATCCGAAGTGGCCAATGCCGAATCTAAATCCCCACTCGCTGATCTGGGTCGGCGTTATCTCTGGGTCGAGAATACGTCACGATCGGCAAAACCAAAATCGGTCATCGGCGTGAATCCAATCCGAGCGCTAGTCGCCGCGCTGCTTAACCATGCTCACTTTGGCCACGGCAAAGTGGCTATTATTGGACCTGCCGAGCGGATGAATACGAATTCGGCCAACGCGTTGCTGAAGTTGTTGGAGGAACCGGCCGACGACACCCTGCTCATTCTCGTGAGTTCGATGCCGACGCGGTTACTGGCGACGATCCGCAGTCGCTGTATGCGGGTTGAGTTTGCAGCACCGGCCGTACCCGTGGCGGTCGATTGGCTGGCGCCACAGGTAGGGAGCGACGCCGAGGCGCTCCTGGCGCTTTCCGGGGGGGCACCATTGAGCGCTGCTGCACTTTCTGAAAATGGGTTCCCAGGGTGCCGTGACGAATGGTTGGATGACGTGGCGGCGCTTGCGAGCCGCGCGCTCGACCCTTTGACCTGTGCCGCTCGTTGGCATCAAGCCGGGTCGACAACAGTGCTGGAGTGGTTACATGGACTGATTGCCGACTTAATCGGTTTGGCCTCGGGCGCTACACCGCCTCGGTTATTCAACCTCGGGCGCGAAAGTCAAATTCGGCCATTGGCCGTCGGAATACCCGCCGCGGCGTTGCATGACCTGTTTGACACGATTGGCCGCCGACGACTAATTTTGGACGGTTCTGTCGATGAACGCTTGCTGGTTGAGGATATTGTGATTAAGCTTAGAGAGACGCTGATTGGGCGTGGCCCAAATACCATACAGTTGACGGGATAGGTGATTTAATGATTAAGGCAGATGACCGTGGCGCCAAGAGTGGCGGCAACGGAGCAAACGGGACGCAGGCGATCGATGGCCAGATTCGGCCGTCGGTCTTATCGCTGACGATCAAGGATAAGAGCGCGTTGTATTCGTCATATATGCCTTTTTTGCGAAATGGTGGGCTGTTTATCCCCAGTAATAAGCAATATAAACTTGGCGAAGAAGTATTTATGTTGCTGACGCTGCTCGAAGAACACGAGAAAATTCCGATTGCCGGCACAGTGGTGTGGGTGACACCGGTTGGGGCGCAAGGTAATCGCGCTGCCGGCGTCGGTGTACAGTTCAGCGATAAGGATTCCGGTGCGGCCCGCAATAAGATTGAAGCCATGTTGGGTGCCGCACTGAAATCGGAGCGGCCGACCCACACGATGTAAGCAACGCGCTGCGCGTTGCTCCCCAGTACTCTGTCGATGCAGCTCGTCGATTCGCACTGCCATATAAATTTCGCGGAACTGTCGGAACGTGGCGATGCGGTGCTTCAAGACGCGCACCGTGCGGGAGTCGGCCACCTGTTATGCGTGAGCGTAGCACTGGAAACGTTCCCGGCCGTGCGCGACCTTGCGCAACGCCATTCCCATGTTTTCGCATCGGTCGGTGTACACCCCAATGAGACCGACGGGGTAGATCCGTCGGTGGAGCAGTTGGTCGCGCTCGCGAACGACCCATTGATCGTTGCGATTGGCGAAACCGGGTTGGACTACTATCGAAGCCACGGCGATCTGGAGTGGCAGCATGATCGGTTTCGACGCCATATCGAAGCCGCGCGCCAAGTCCAAAAACCGCTTATCATTCACACCCGCGACGCAGCGGACGATACCGTCGCTATTATGCGCGATATGGGCGCGGATGAGATCGGCGGCGTCATGCACTGCTTTACGGGGGACTGGGCGATGGCCAGGCAATGTCTGGATCTCGGTTTTTATATCTCGTTCTCAGGCATCGTCACGTTCAAGAGTGCTGGAGCGTTGCGCGAAGTCGCCGGTAAAGTCCCGTTGGATCGGCTACTTGTCGAGACCGACTCTCCGTATCTGGCCCCGGTGCCGCATCGTGGGCGAGTCAACGAACCGGCCTATGTCCGGCATGTCGCAGAGTGTCTAAGTAATCTGCGAGGTATCGACGAGGAGACCCTTGCAGATGCCACGACAGATAATTTTTTCACACTGTTCGCGGCGGCCAAACGGACCGACTCGGACTCGATTTCACGCCCAAATCGCCTATAAATCGGACGAAATCGCCGTTCCGTGGGGTGCTCAGGGACCCAAATTTGCAGAGTTTGGCCAAATATGTGGTAAAATCCTACGATCATTAAGCTGAGGATGTATCGTGAAACGAACATCAAAACCGGCATTGCACAGCGCAGAAAAGCGGGAGTACCGGCGCGTTCCAGGGAATTCAGCGGTTGGGATCGGCAATCCGGCGCGGCTGCAGGACGATACCGACAGCAGCGTGGCCGCCTATGAATTGATCGATTTGTCCTTCAATGGCGTACGAATTCGCGGCAGTGTGGCCCCGGGCGAAGTCGGCGACCGTATTGAGGTTGAACTGCCGGCAGGTAATAAGCTGAAAATCGTAGCGATCGGCACCGTGGTTCGGATCGACCACGCAGCGGGTTCCTGTATCGCTTGTGTGCATTTCGAGCGCATTTCGATGGCCGATCAAGTCCAGCTTGATCGCATTCTTTCGCTATTGAGCCCCAAAGCCGCACCGACCGCGACCGAGCCATTGTCGCCGCTGCAGCGAAAAATGCCGTCACGATCCCGCACTATCGTCTACAACCCGATTTAGTCTACGCCGCGGGGGCTCACACCGCCCCGGCCATCTCGCCGGCGCGCTTCGGTCCCTAACCTGTCGCTAGGAATCGCGATGTCCAATGTCACACCGCGGATAGCCGCGAATTCCGACCCGCTCCTGTTAAAAGCACTTGCCGATTCCATACATCGACACGGCGCTGCCCTGATGTCCCAAATCACCCATATGAGGCACCGAACCTACGGGAACGTCGAACACTGGTTTCCGATGATCGCCCCGTCCCGGGTCGGCACGGTAATGGACAGCGATTTCCATGTGGCAAATCAGTAGTCATTTTCCAACCGTTTAGAAGGACGTTTTGAGCAATATACCCCCCATCGTCAACCTCGCAGATGTCGGGCAGGAAGCATACGGTCAGGGCGGCGATTTCGCCGCCACACTAGCTCGCGTCGGACAGTACCTGGGCAGCAAAAAAATTGGTATGACCCTGGTCGAGCTTGAGCCCGGTAATAAGGCATGGCCGTATCACTTACACTTTGGGCAGGAAGAAATGTTTGTCGTCTTAGACGGGACTGGAACGTTACGGTACGACGGTACGCGCTACGAATTGTCGACCGGTGACGTCGTACTGACACCGCCCGGGCCGAATACCGCGCATCAAATCATAAACACCTCGAAGCAGAAACTTCGCTATCTCGCATTGAGCTCAAAAGA
>CAXMMZ010000044.1:0-3107 GCA_964194565.1 Arenicellales bacterium | reverse complement strand
TCAAATCGAACAGGTTACGGGCCCGCTCACCGGTGATGGCAATCCGGTCGATGCGTGGGGGCAGGGCACCTACATCACTAATTTTACCGAAGCGCTGCGAGCACTCGACAACTGCGACGTTTACGATAACATCGTGCTGGTTACCGATGGCATGGACGGTCAACCGATCGATGAAGATCAGTATCAACGCGATTGTGCGGATTTACTGCTGGCCGCGGCCGCGCGCAGTCATAAGGCTTATTACGTGTTAACTACGCGCCACGGTGTGTTTCGTCGCGATCAGACTGAATGGCTTAAGCCGGGTGGGATCCCGATTTTAAGCGGTGTCGCCCAGGGCTTAGGCGCCGTGGCGCGACTATCCGAATATCTAGCGCCGGCCAGGCCGATCAGGCAGGCACGAGGCCGCAATGACGGGATAGAGTCAGTGTTGCTCGGCGCGCACCATCGACCCACGATCCATGAATACGACTCGAAACGCGAGCTGTCCGCCTATGGGGTGCCCGTGACTCGCGAATTGTTTGCATCGTCACTGGATGGCGCAGTGCTGGCGGCCAAAGAGATTGGCTTTCCGATCGTGCTCAAGGTGGTCGCGGACGACGTGCCGCATCGAACCGATGCCGGTCTTGTCGCGGTAGGAATTCGAGATCCGGGCGAATTGGCGGAGCGGTGGTCGGTGTTGCAGGAGCGATGGAGTCAGCGAATTCAATCCGGTCCGCCGGATGGTTTCCTGATCCAAGAGTTCATCGAGCCCGGCGTCGAGATTATTATTGGCGTTAAGCGCGACCCGGCCTTCGGTTTATTCATTGCCGTGGGTAGCGGGGGCATATTAACGGAGATTTTGGACGACGTTGCAATGAGGCCGTTGCCACTGCGCGACGGTGATGCCGAGGTGATGCTCGATGAAACGCGAGTGGCAGCGCAATTGTGCGGTGTTCGTGGCGGCGGAGCCGCGGATCGGGATGCATTGGTCGCGGCGATCTACGCAGTGGCGGACTTTGCCATAGCCAATGGGCCGTACATTGCCGGTATCGATGTGAATCCAATGGTTGTCCACGAAGTCGGCAGGGGTTGCGTAGCCGTAGACGCATTAATAATTCCTCAGAGGGCCGGGTATACAAATTGATCCAGATCCCGCGACGCACCGCCCAACGGTCGATAGATCGTGTTTTATTCGTAAGCCAATCGGTTACAACGGCGTGAGGTGATAGGCCACTTCCCTTAGTGAACTCAATCCTTTGTCACGAAAGCGCGGAATTTCATTTAACACGTCCTTGCTGATAAGTTGCGTGACCGTATATCTGTGTTCATATAGGCGCTGCACCTCCGCCTTCGTCACCGAAAACGGCGGGCCCTCCATTTCGTGTTGCGGGTATTCAAACGTTATCAATAACGTGGGCGTCCCTGGCGGCACGATAGCATTGATGTGATCCGCGTAATCCTCACGCATTGGTGGTGGCAACGCGATTAATGCAGCGCGGTCGTAAACGCCATCGACGGCTTTCATGTCGTTATCTTCTACAGCAAAAAAATCACCGA
This sequence comes from Arenicellales bacterium, assembly GCA_964194565.1. GTDB lineage: Bacteria > Pseudomonadota > Gammaproteobacteria > Arenicellales > JAOTWM01 > JAOTWM01. The sequence goes on along the minus strand of CAXMMZ010000044.1, from coordinate 1,571 downwards.
CATAGAACGTGATGTCGTCTGCAGCCCAACATTCCAATGATTTATGGCGAGTGACTGTCGGCGATAAGGCATTCTCGTCGAAAAAATCTTTTGCGGCGATGGGGCTGAGTTCGACCCCAATGACCTTATAACCGTGGTCCCGAAGCCAAATCATGTCGTAGGACTTCCCACATAGTGGCACCAAGACCGTGCCCCGCGATGGTAGATTCAAGAGATGCCAATAGCTACTAAACGCTTGATTAACGTCGTTTTGATGAAAGGCGATCTCGTTTTGCTGCCAGCGATTGTGCCAAAAGCTGTTGCGCATATCGGGCTATTTACAATGCATAATTTTGGTACTCTAACATAACAAGATCTTAATCCCGTGGGCGGCCCGGTCGCTGTGTATCCTTTGCAATCCACCGTCAATTCCACTGAGTGCCATTGTGACGATATCGGTATTGCCCGGAATGAGCAGACCCTTCGAATTTACATCCATAGGGACAGCTATAGAAACACTGACCAACCTGACGCTGGCGGTCGTGTCGTACGTAGCAACGTTTGCCGGTTCGGCAATTGCAGTAGGTTTGCAGCTTCCAACCGTCGCCTGAGTAATAAGGATTTGAATGGGTGGGCGAGTGCGGTGGGAAATCGATATCGACGATCAGTTTTTTGACCTTGATATTTCCGTGCCACACCAAATTCCAGGTGCCGTTGCTTAATCCAGGATTGTTGAGGCGCAGTCGCCGTTTATTTTTCTTGTGACCGATTCTCAGGCGATCGCGAGGATCACCGTTTATGTCGAGCCGAGCCCGGCCACGGCCCGCGGCATAGATGTCGACATGGTTGAGCACGGCGCCGCGTAATGCGCCGCGTTCGAGGTGGTGGCGAAGCACGTCTTTCAAGGGAAGCACATAGCTGCCGTCGATGTAGTCGTGCTGTGGATGGATGACGATGCGTTGTGCGAATGATAATTGTGTTACGGCAAACATTATGCCCGCTGCGATAATACGTACGATTGCGAGGTGTGGCGTTGGCATTTGATTTTCCCTCATGGAATAGCATGTGCGTGATGAGGAGTTTGGCGGAACGATGCTGAATACAGAGTGAATTATTCCTGAACTGGAGCTCAACGAACTATGAATATTCGGCTTTTGTCGTTACGGTGCAAAACGAGAGTACGGCTAAAAATATCCATGCAAAAACCAACGCCTTGGAGGTTTGAGTTCACGATAGATCCAAAGTCGTACACCGTTAACAGTGCTTGCGGAGAAGTAATCACGGCCTATACGATTCCGGTCCCACCAACCGGTCTCGATGCGTTCGCACTCTGTAGATAATGTAAGACGACCATGCAAATAGGGTTGACCATCGCGTGTTGATATGGGGCGCGCGGGAGATAACAGCCATAATGGTCGGGCGTCGCATTGTAGTGTGGGACCGGTGCCGCCGGGGGTGCAATATCGCCACGCTTTTTCGGGGCGGTGTTCGTCGTGGAGACACATCCCAATTACCGAACTCGAGTCGAGTCGTGTTTGTAAGCGCTCCAACAAAGCGGTCTGTCGGGTATATTCCTGCAACGCGATATCGGC
>CAXMMZ010000043.1:0-4174 GCA_964194565.1 Arenicellales bacterium | reverse complement strand
ATACGCTTCTTCCTGCGTTTCAGTATAAACACAACGTGATACTTGCAATCCCATCTCGTATGACTAAGGCTGTGATACTCTTTCATTTGTGAACCTCGTTTTCTTGGCAGAGATTCGAGATTCACGTCGACCGCTGTATAGGTCAAACCCCGGTGAGTCCCCCGGCATAGCCGGGGGCTTACCTTAGTGAGTTATATCCAAAAGAATGGTGGAGAACCCGGCGAAGTATCTCGGCTGGTATCTTCTCGGAAAGCCATTTAGCTTATGGCAATGGGGCCTAATTCAGAGCCACGATGAGATCCATATTTATCCAATACGCAAATCTATTTTCACTTCCGCGCAACTTGCTAAGATCATTAATCAGGGATCGAAGGCTGCTCACGTCGCTTTGTTTCCTCTAGCAATGATTGGAGTCATTTTGGTAGCAAGTGGAATAAATAGGTCATCGACACAGCGCGCACCTTATCTCGCAGTTATTGTCGCCGTCATTCTAACCTACTGGAGTATATTGCATACCGCCCTACTCTCCCTCCCGCGTTACGGGATTCCCATGCGCTCGCTACTTTACTTAATGGCAATTTGGGGGTTTTATACATTGATTAACGTTATTGAGCTGAAATTTAGGCAACTCAGGGGACGTAGGACGCCCTGAATTCACCTCGACGACCAACAATATTCGACTTGGGCAACACCACGGTAATTACTTCGAGCATGCATGCGAAGTCCTCGAAGTGGCCGGCGAAGTAGCCACTGAGATAGCTACGTCGAAGTGGCCGAGACACGACAGTTTAAATACGGCCGCCAGCGGATTGCTATGTCGCGCGACCCGCTGAATTTGCGCAGCACATTTCGCTAAACCGGCAAGGCACCACCCGGGATCTGCGAGAAGCCCCAGATTATTTTGCTGAATTCATCGTCGGCCGTCGGATCGGGGGTGCATTCGGGTGCGTGGTATGATTTCGCTCCATGACAACCGATTTCGATCGATCGAACCCCGACGGTCACCAAGACATTCGGGACGCGGTAAAGGATCTATGCTCACGCTTCCCCAACGCGTATTGGCGCGACTTGGATCGCGAAAATCGTTATCCGGAGGAGTTTGTCGGCACCCTTACCAGTGCAGGCTGGCTAGCCGCATTGATACCCGAACAATATGGCGGCTCGGGGTTAGGTATCACCGAAGCGTCGGTCATTCTGGAAGAAATCAACCGATCTGGCGGCAATGCCGGAGCCTGTCACGCACAGATGTACACAATGGGTACGGTGTTGCGGCACGGTTCCACAGAACAAAAGGATCGCTATCTGCCGCAAATCGCAAGCGGTGAGCTGCGCCTGCAAGCTTTCGGGGTGACTGAACCTTCTACCGGATCGGATACGACTCGACTCAAAACCACGGCGACCCGCAAAGGCCAGCACTACGTAATTAAAGGACAAAAAGTGTTCACGTCACGGGTATTACAATCCGACATGATGCTGCTACTCGCGCGCACCACGCCGATTGCGCAAGTTAAGAAACGATCTGAGGGACTCTCGGTTTTCCTTATAGATTTGCGCGACGCCGATCCGGATAGATTTACCGTGAATCCGATTCACACGATGATGAATCACTCGACCAATGAGGTGTTCTTTGATGACTTGAAGATTCCGGCGGAGAATCTCATCGGCGAGGAAGGTCGAGGCTTTCGCTACATTCTTGACGGCATGAACGCCGAGCGTATCCTAATTGCGGCCGAATGTATTGGTGACGGCGATTGGTTTATTGAACGCGCTACGCGCTACGCCCAAGACCGGGTCATCTTTGACCGACCGATCGGCCAAAATCAAGGTATTCAGTTTCCCATTTCCAAAGCCTACATCAATATCCGTGCCGCGGATCTCATGCGCTATCGCGCGGCAGAGTTGTTCGACTGCGAGCAACCTTGCGGTGCCGAAGCCAATATGGCGAAACTCCTCGCCGCCGATGCGTCGTGGGAGGCCGCTAACGCAGCCGTGCAAACCCATGGCGGATACGGATTTGCGACGGAGTACGACATCGAACGCAAATTTCGCGAAACCCGGTTATACCAAGTCGCACCGATCTCTTCGAACCTCATCTTGTCGTTCGTTGGTGAACATGTACTGGGGCTGCCGCGCTCATACTAGTCCGGATACTTCATGAAGACGGGCCGTGGGCCGAGGGATCTTCTCAATAGTTGAATCGGTTGAGTCGCTTATTGAGCCACCGGATCTCGGCACGGTTTGCCCAATTCGGATTCAACCGATCGGCGGTTTTCGGCTTCGCCTATAACCGCCCTACGCACCCGACTTCCCCTGCAATCTGAATCCTTCATGAAGTATCCGGGTAACTGAAATTTTCCAACCGCTGAGCAGCCGATCATGGCGTGGACAGTCGCTCGATGTCGACCACGATGCTATGCACGGCCGAACTGGCACCCATATCGGTATGCGTGCCGGGATTCAACACGTTGATATTGGCACCACCGTTCTCGAGCTTGGGCCAACGGCCCTTATGGCATAACAACACGCCCTCGGTAGTGATTTCATCGACCACCGCTTGCGCCTGCAACCGACCCTCGGAATTCGTCAACTCGACCGAGTCGCCGGCTGTGACGCCGAGCCGTTGGGCGTCACGCGGATGGATCGTGACCGACGCCTTGCCACGTTGGCGACGGATATGTGCGTCGTTGCCGTAGCTGCCATTCATCTGCCACTGACTCGCCGGGGATAACAGGCGAAACCGGTGTCGCGGTATTGCTTCTACGGTCGGTGTCGGTGCCGCTGGATACCCGTCCGCGACTGCGCGTGCAGAATTGATTTCGATCTTGCCGGACGGCGTCGGGAATTGAAGATCTTCGAACTGCACCACGGGTTCGGGCCAGGGTTCGATAAACCCACGCGCCGACAACTGCTGCCAATCGACACCCAACTCACACCTATGCAACAACGTATCCAACATCTCTTCGTCGCTGGTTGCCAATTCTGGCTCACTAAATTCCATCGCGCGCGCCAACCTTCTAAAGATTTCCTGATTCGGCAGCGCGTCCCCCGGTGCATTTTGAGCTTTGACCTGCGCGGCCAGCTGCAGGAAAAAGTACGGCACGACCAAGTCGTCGAATTCCAAAAAGCTCGCGGCGGGTAATACGATATCGGCGAAGTCGGCAGTGTCGGTTTGGAACAGATCGATCACAACACAAAACAAGTTCTCCCGGCGCAACGCGTCACGTAACGCGGATTGTCGCGGTGCCGAGCCGGCTACGTTCATATTCCAACAAAAAAACGCTCGGCTGCGCTCGCGATCTGCCAACGCGTCGACGAGATCCATATGACTAATCGTCCGCGCAGGCCCGTGGCGTAAATGCGGCGCGGTCAGATAATCGGAATCGATGCCGCGCGATGCGCCGCCATTTAAGTAGCCAAAACCCGTACCGGGCTTGCCAATGTTTCCGGTAATAGCAGGTAACACCGCGCAGGCGCGCATGACGTTGCCGCCGAAGCGCTGGCGCTGTAAGCCCTGACCCAGCCACAGCAACGATGGACCCTGCCCATAGCAATGCGCGGCTTGTTCGATCAGGATCGCCGGCACTCCGCTTTGGCTTTCTGCCCATAGCGGTGTGCAGGCCGGCAGTTCGGTGCGTAATTGTTGCCAACCGTAGGTATGGGCTGCAATAAATGCATCGTCGCACAATCCGTCGCGCTCAATTACGTGCATCATTGCGAACGCAATCGCTGCATCGCTTCCCGGTACCGGTTGTAGGTAAATATCTGCGCACTGCGCGGTGGCGTGGCGCACCGGGTCGATCACAATTAATTTATTCGCGCGATCTTCGAGCCAGTATTTGTGTACATGCGGCGCACACGCCGACGGATTCGCCCCCCAGACGAGCATACACCGGCTGTCGGCGATACTTCTCGGGTCAAATCCGGTGGACGACGATCCGTAAACATACTCCAACGCGACATGTCCGGCGTTATTGCAAACCGTATCTGGGTCGACCTCAGTAGCGCCTAAGCGGTTAAAAAAACGCAGCGGAAATTCCCCTGCCAGCAATGAGCAGGTTCCGGTGTAGTGGGCGTGCAATATCGTTTCGCTGGCGTGATTTGCGACGATAGGCCGCAATCGACCGCTGATCTCCTCAAGCGCCGCATCCCAACTTATCGGAATAAAGTCGCCACT
>CAXMMZ010000042.1:0-2074 GCA_964194565.1 Arenicellales bacterium | reverse complement strand
GATTCCGAGTGGGTGGATAGTGGTAGGGCGGTTAGAGCGCAGCGATAACCGCCGTTATGGTTTCATGGGTAGCCGTAACCCTTCGGCGGCGTTCGGCTTCGCCTCATGCCGCCCTACGTCAATCCAAATACTGCGGCAAATTCGCCGTTACGAAATCGGGGTAACCGCAGCTCTGAGTCCAGAATCTCCCGCTTCGGTGTTGTGAATACGCCCCCGACGATTAACAATTCGCGGCCAACACCTCGAGAAGCCGATCGACGTCATGGCTACTGTTGTACAGATGCGTCGACACTCGGACACGCGGGTGATCACCCCATACCAATATACGCTCGGTGGCGAGGTGGTCACGTAGTGCTGCCGGGTCGCTGGCGAGAAAGCACGTATTGCCTGAACGTTGGGTCTCACCGTCGGGAGAAATCACCGCAAGACCGAGTTGTTGCAAGCCCTCGTTGACCGCCAACGCTAACGTTCGTGCATGATTTTCTATCGACCGCATGCCAATTTCCAACAGCACATCCAGCGCATATCCAAGAAACAGAATAGACAGCACCGCCGGATTTCCGGGCTCGAGCTTGAACGGCATCGGCCGCAACGGCAAACGCTCAGGGGTTGCGACACCAGCCAATGGTGTCTCTAAGTTACGCCACCCGAAGCAACTATCCGCAACCGATGTCTCGGCGCGCTGACTGACGTAGCACGGTGCGGTTCCGTGGGTGGCGAGCATCCATTTGTACGCACTGCTCACACAAAGATCGGTACATTGCGCGGGTACGCGCACGACCCCGGAGGCATGGGTTGCATCGACGGCCAACAGCGTATCGGTGCCTTCCAGTCCCGCCGCCAGACGCTCCACATCCAGGCATTCGCCAGTTAGAAAACTCACTTGGCTCACGGCCAGCACCCGGGTGCGTCGGTCGCACGCGGATAACAGCGCACTCTCCCCCACAACCCATTGGTTCGCAGGAACGCGGCGCACCTCGACACCAGCGTCGAGCTGTTGCCATGCATAGCCCACCGATGGAAACTCGATACCTGTCGTGACGACATTGTCGCCATCGCGCCATGGCAATCCGCGCGCCAACCAGTTCATGGCTTCGGCAGCGTGTGGCATAAAAGCGATGCGTTCCGCCGGCACTCCCCATAGCTCGGCCATACTCCGGCGACAACTTTCGACGCGTTCATATATCTGATCGCGTGCCGCCTGCCCGCCGCTGGTTAACGCTGCGAACTCATCGTATATACGGGATTGTCCGGCTAACCACGGCGCTTCGCCGCCACTACATAGGTGGGTAATATTGTCGAGACCAACAAACTTCGACGGTGAGAGTAGTGGCTCCATGGACGTGCGGCGGTTAGTCGAATACTAAGTCAACGCGTACGCCAAGCCTGGGTGCTGCGGGTGATGCCACGGCTGAGCAGCATGTGCAAGATACGCGCAGCCGCGCAGGTATAAGCAATCGTCATCGCCATCGCCGCCGCAAATGGCAGCTCCCCCTGGTCGTCCATGTTCAGCACCGCGACCGAGGCCAAGGTCGTGTCTGTCGAGTAAATGAATACGACCGCCGACACGGTGGTCATCGCGTTGAGGAACAGATACATGGAAACATCGAGGATCACCGGCAAGCAGACCGGCACCGTAACCACGAAGAAGGTACGGTAGAAGGGCGTCTTCAGCGACGCGGAGACGGATTCGAATTCCGCATCCATTTGCTTTAACGCAGTCACCGCCGTGAGGTGACTGACGGTATAGAAGTGCGCCACGGTCGCCACCACCAGAATCGCCATGGTACCGTAGAGCTTGATGTCGAGATCGAGCCCGCCGGGGTCGATGGTGAAGTTAAACGGGCTCGGCACCCCCTCTAGACCGAAGGCACGAAGATCTCTGGCGTTGAAGAAAAAGATGTATGACAAGCCCAACACCATGCCTGGGACCGCGAGCGGCAACATGGCGACTGCGTGAAAGATGTTGCGGCCGACCAACAAGCCGCGCCCCTTCTCCGCGAGATAGGCGCCGAAGAAGATGATGATAGTGCCGAACAGCGCCGTGTAGAGAGCCATCCGAATCGAATTGAAG